>DJVD01000248.1 GCA_002440805.1 Chloroflexi bacterium UBA6265 | reverse complement strand
CGCAGGCCGCGAGCGCCGGTTTTGCGCTCCTGTGCCTGTTTCGCCACAGCCAGGAGGGCACCTTCGGTGAATTCGAGTTCGACATCGTCGAGGTCGAAGAACTTCTGGTACTGCTTCACTACCGCATTCTTTGGCTCGGTGAGGATGCGCATCAGCTCATCTTCGGTGAGGTGATCGAGCGCGACCGACACCGGCAGCCGACCGACAAATTCCGGAATCAAACCGTATTTCATCAGGTCATCGTGGCTCAGCTGCGCCAGGGGATTGGCGACCTTCTCGGCCTTGGTTTGCACGCTGCCAAAGCCGATATTGGCCTGCGTGTTGAGGCGCTTTTCAACTACCTCTTCCAGGCCCTCAAAGGCACCACCACAGATGAAGAGAATGTTCTTCGTATCGATCTGGATATATTCCTGGTGCGGGTGCTTGCGACCGGCCTGCGGCGGCACATTGGCAACTGTGCCCTCGATGATCTTCAGGAGGGCTTGCTGCACGCCTTCGCCCGAGACATCACGGGTGATGCTTGGGTTGTCGCTCTTGCGGGCAATTTTGTCGATCTCATCGATATAGATGATGCCGCGCTGGGCGCGCTCGACATCGCCGGCATTCTGGATCAGGCGGAGGAGGATATTCTCCACATCCTCACCCACGTAACCGGCCTCGGTCAGGGCGGTGGCATCGGCAATGCTGAATGGCACATTGAGCACCTTGGCCAGCGTTTGCGCCAGGTAGGTTTTGCCGGATCCGGTTGGGCCCACCAGGAGTACATTGCTCTTGGCGAGTTCGATATCATCGTCAATCGGTGCGTTGATGCGCTTGTAATGGTTGTACACCGCGACCGAAAGGATCTTTTTCGCCCGGTCCTGGCCGATGATGTAATTGTTCAGGTGTTCGTAAAGGGAACGCGGCGTCGGAATGGTGCTTTCGCCCACTTCGAAGCTGGTTTCCTTGGGTTCTTCCTCGTTGATGATCTCCTTGCAGAGCTGCACACATTCATCGCAAATGTACACCTCGTTGGGACCGGCAATGAGTCGGCGAACCTCTTCCTGGCCTTTGTTGCAGAACGAGCAACGATATCGCATGTCTACCTCGTTAACACTGAGACGGCGGAATTACTCGTCGTCCGAATCCTTGCCGATCTTGCTCAGGTCAAGAGCTTCCGGAGTGAGTACCTTGTCGATCAACCCGTATTGTTGGGCCTCGATGCCAGTCATGTAGTAATCGCGCTGGGTGTCGGCTTTCACCTTATCGTACGATTGCCCGGTGTGATCGGCCATGATCTGGGTGAGGGTATTGATGACGCTGAACGTCTCGCGCGCCTGCACTTCGATGTCGGGGATCGCGCCGCGGAACCCGCTCGAGCCCTGATGGATCATGATACGGCTGTTTGGCAGCGCAAAGCGCTTGCCGGTGGTGCCAGCCGCCAGCAACACCGCGGACATTGAAGCGGCCATACCGACACAGTAGGTGCGGATGTCCGGTCGGATCATACGCATGGTGTCGTAGATGGCGAGGCCGCTATACACTTCGCCGCCCGGCGAGTTGATGTACAGGTGGATATCGGCTTCCGGATCATCGTGCTCCAGGAACAAAAGCTGGGCGATAAGCAGGTTGGCCATTTGGCTTTCGACCTGTGTGCCGAGGAAAATGATGCGGTCTTTGAGCAGGCGGGAATAGATATCGAAGGATCGTTCACCACGATTGGTGCTTTCGATCACCATCGGAATCAATGCGTGCGCTGTTGGGTTTTCCATTCATGGTCCTTTGTGGTTACGTGTTTGCCCGAGCAACTACGAGTGCGTGAACGCGGGCCGATGCGGTTACGCTCTTAATAATACTCCGCCGGATGCAAAGCGGTACTCATTCTACCGCGCAGATGATCGCGGTGGGACGATCGTCTACCCGGGTCATGGCGAGGAGGATGCGCTGCTTCCCCGTTCCGCGCAAGCGTTTGGTGATGGTGGGCACATCCCCCGCCAGTCCGCGACGGCGAATATCCACTGGTCCGGCGTCCAGCGCGACCAGCGCCTGTTTGACCCGTTTTTCGTGCCATGGCAGCACTTCCAGCACACGGTAGCTGGTAGAAAATGGTGAGGTGGCAGGGCTATCGCTCACCAGGAAGCCGATTTGCGGGTCAATCAGATTGGCCTCGATGGCTTCAGCGAGTTCCCACACCATTCCTGCATTGGTGACCGCAGGGTTCACATCGTGCAGCCATTGTCCGGGCATTGGCTCGACGGTGTGCAGTACATCGATATGACTTCCCCGAATGCTGTGGACTTCACTGCCAGCAATCACCGTTGCCCGGTGGGGCGGCACACGATACTGGCCGTGTCCCGCAAATTCACCAGCCAACCCCGGGCTCCACATCACCGCCTCCTTGAGGTCGGGTCCGAGCGAGATGTGTTCCATTTCCCAACCCTCGGGAAGAAGATCATGCGGGATACCGGGAGCAGTCTTTATTGCCACAGCGTTTGCACGATAGGCGAGGCCAATCGCCCAATCGATTGGTGGTTCGCTTTGGTAGCCCACCCGCTTGCCGCCAGCCGTGCGCCGGGCCGGATCGATGAACACCGCCGCCATCGGGTCGATCTCCACCTCACGGACATCTGCGAGGATGGTGGTGAGCTGAACATTGGGATCAACCAGGCGGGCATTGTATTCGGCGAGAAAGAGATGCACCGGATCGAGGTCGACTGCCGTCAGTGGCACCTGTAGTGCTGCCATCGCCATCAGGTCGCCACCGATACCGCAACAGAGATCGACGATGTGTGGGGAGCCTGCGAACCGCCCGGCACGGTGGTGAGCGATCTGCTCGCTGGTGGATTGCTCCAGGCCGGCGCGCGTGAAGAGCATGCGTGCGGCATCGGCGAACTTGGTTGCGGCTCGGTCGCGCAGGTCGATTTGCGTCAGCACCAGAGCCGACCGCTCGGCATCGAGCACCGCGCGTAGGCGTTCGCCAATCTTGAGATCGGTCAACCCGCTCCGCCTCCATTCGGTGGCCTCGCGCAGGTAGCGGTCACCTTCGGGTGAAGCCAACCAGTGGTAGTGGGGGAGGGAAGTGGTCATGGAGTTAAGCACCAATGCGGGCAGGGATTGCTCCCCGCCCGCATTTCGAATCAGACAACGCTAGTTGTCGTCGTCGTTGCCTTTCAGCAGGGCGGCAGCATCGGCAGCGGCTTCACCCGCAGCCTTGGCAGCCTTTTCAAGTGCCTTCGGCAAACGGTAGCCATGGGCTTCGGCCACATCGCCATTGGCGAAGTAGATCTCGGCAATGGTGTTGTTGTAGCTTGCCGATTCTTCCGGATGGTAGATCTTGCTGCTGGCGTTGCCCTTGATCGGGAATCCATCAGGAACACTATCCGTGCCGTCGCCGGCTACCCACTCGGTGCCTTCACCATCGGCGGGCAGCTTGCTGCTCTTCTTCGGAGCGGCCGTTTCGCTGCTTTCGTCGGCATCGTCAGATGTGCTGGATGCGGCCGAGTCGGATTCCTCCTCGCTCGGCTCCCAGGCATTGATTACGGCACCCTTGCCCTCAGTGGCAATCTCGATGACGCGATTGGTGAGCGTGCGCTCGAACAGGTCATTCTTCAGCACATTGCGGAAGTAATCGCCGTTGTAAACCTCGCGCATGCGGCGGGCGCGCTCCACGGCCTCGGCATCATTCTCGTCCGGATTCAGTTCCGGGCCGGCAATGGTGTCGATTTCGTTCTGCACGTCTTCGTCGGTGACCTCTACATTCTCGCGCTTCGCGATCTCCTGCAGGATCATTGTGTTGCGCAGGCGGCGCTCAGCCTCGGGGCGAAGCTCGGCCTTCATGTCATCTTCGCTGCGACCGCTGAACATGAGCATCTGGTCCCAGCTCATGCCCTGGCGCTGCAGCTCTTCCTTGCGGTGGCTAAGCTGATGGTCGACTTCCTCATCAATCATCGCCGCCGGCAGGTCGATGGTGGAAGTTTCGGCAACAGCTTCGATGATCTTGTTCAGCACTTCGTTGCGGGCATCACCGGTTTTCCCCTGGTGGATGTCCTCTCGGATCTGCTTGCGCAGTTCATCAACGGATTCGGCGCCCGTGATCTCCTTGGCGAACTCGTCGTTCAGTTCCGGCAGTTCACGTTCCTTCACGCCCTTGAGGGTGACGCTGTACTTGAGTTGCTTGCCACGAATCTTCGGATCGGCGGACTCATCGTCTTCTTCGAAGAACACTTCGAATTCCTCGGTGGTGCCTGGCTCCATGTCCTCAATGCGCTCGCGGAGTTGCTCCAGCAGGTTGGTTTCACCCAACACCCACTCGGCATCCACAACCGGCTCCTG
>DJVD01000116.1:12001-25682 GCA_002440805.1 Chloroflexi bacterium UBA6265 | reverse complement strand
CGAGGTGACACTGATCCAGAATGCGGAACCCGCATATCGTGGGCGACGATCCGCACTCGATCAGGATCGCCGTATATTCATCATCCTTCGAGGCCGCATCACACGGCCGCACGCAGCCGGGAATTGGTATCCGGCTGCATGCGGACGCTGGTATCTTGCCGGTCTCGTTGCTCGTTATGGATCATTCACCGTTGTTTCTTGGGGATAAGGGCGTTCATGGTTGCGCTGAATTGTCAGATGGTCGATCCGACTCAACTCGGCCGGCCCCGAAGCAGATCGGGCTCGTCTGATTCGCTGGCAACCTCGTCATCGGACGCGTCATCCATAACGGACGTGACATTGACTGGTTGTTGATCCATGGCTGAAATGGATCCTTCGATTGGCGCCCGCGCCGCTTCCGATTCGGTCATTCCGTCGGCAATAGCGCATTCGGGCGAGTTCCGCTGGTCGTAGGCTTCCGAGACCGCATCCGGTGGCAAAACGCTTCGGGGTGCCGAGTTCCCTGTTCGCGGGCCCAGAGAATCGCACATCATGCCGGCTTCCACTAACGCACAATTTCCATCGGCACCATCGGGTGCCTCAATCCAGTCAGGAAAATTATCCGGAAGTGAAACGACATTGCTGCACGTTGCACTGGCGTTGGCTGTAGTGCAATCGTCAGTGGTTGGGCCTGGCTTCTCAATCCAGTCCGGGAAGTTCTCTGGTAGTGGTTGAATGTCACCACAGGTCGGACCGGCAGAAACGGGATTGAATGCGTGCTCAGCTCCCGCTGGCTGGATAAGGACAAGGCACGACAGAACGATCAGCAGCGTAGTGTGTAGGTGTCGCCGGGTGTTCATTGTGTATCTCCTCTCGTTCGAAGCGTCCTTCACAGGGAAGTAGTGAGGGTGAAAATAGGTGTGCCGGCCAGACTGGTGCCAATCCCCATTTACATATTTCTTCATTGGAAGAGGCAATTCCACACGCAAGAGCGACACATTTGCCACGCATTTGGCACGCAATACCACGCAACATGACTGTGATATGCTTATTGCCAGACGAATCATTATGTAGAGATGAAGGAGGCGATCGTGGAGGCGAATCGTCGCGCACCGTTCGGCATCTCTCTTCGGCAACTCCGCGAAGCAGCAGGGCTTTCGCAGGAGCAACTTGCTGAGCGCGCCGGATTAAGCCTTCGTGGCGTCAGCGATTTGGAGCGGGGCGTTCGCACAACTCCGCGACCCGAGACCGTGCGCATGTTGGCTGACGGCCTGGATTTGAATGAAAAGCAACGGGCAGAACTCTTTGCGGCTCGAAACAGATCTCCGGTCCCAACTCCTATTTTCTTCTCACATGCACCGCCCTGTTTGCCGGTGCCCTCTACCTCATTTATCGGCCGGGTCGAGGAAATTGAGGCGATCACTACCATTCTTGTGAATGACCGGGTGCGGCTGTTGACCCTTACCGGTCCGGGTGGCGTTGGGAAAACCCGGATTGCCATCGAGACTGCGCATCGCCTGGAGCATCAATTCGCCAACGGCGCGCTCTTCGTCGATCTGTCACCGGTGCGCAAGGCAGATCTGGTTATCCCTGCCATCGCCGATCGCCTTGGAATTCGTGGACGCGGAGACCTGGATATCAGGGATGTGCTGGCCGTAGCCCTGCAGAGTCGATCGATGCTGCTGGTGCTGGATAACCTGGAGCAGGTGATCGATGCGGCCACCGACATTGCGTGGCTGCTGGCCGCATGCCCGGGATTAACGATCATCGTCACCAGTCGAATCCTCATGCGCGTAGGCGCCGAGCACGTGATGCCCATCGAGCCGATGACACTTCCGGCCGATCGGGACGTTCGGTCGCTGGAGCAAAGCGAAGCGGTCTCTCTGTTTGTGGCGCGGGCGCATGCGGCAGATCACCGCTTCTCCCTGGATGCGGCCAATGCCGCAGATGTAGCGGCAGTTGTCACCCAGCTTCAGGGCATGCCTCTGGCCATCGAACTTGCCGCCACTCGTATTCGCTTCTGGTCGGTATCCGAACTGCTGCGGCGGCTGCAGTTCCAGCTTCCTGTCCTCTCCGGCGGCGCCCGGGATGCGCCCGATCGCCACCGCACCATGCGGGACACCATTATCTGGAGTTACAACCTGATGTCGCCGGTAGAGCAGGCGGTGTTTCGTACCCTGTCCATTTTCCCGGATGGGTGCACATTGGAAGCCGCCGTGGCGATTCTGGGCGTGGCCCGTCGTTTCTCCGAAGAGGACGCCCTGGCCGCCGTGGAGTTGCTGCTCGATGGCAGTATCTTGCGCCGGCGGGTGGGTACCGATGGTCGGATCCGATTCCGGATGATGCAACCAGTGCGGGAGTTTGGCCTGGAGAAACTCGTGGCAGCAGGCGAAGAACACATGGCCCGGCAGGCTGCGCACGAGGCGTGGTGTGTGCCGCTGGCGCGAAGGATAGAACGGGGGATAGCCCAGCCGGATGCGGTATCCCGGCTCATCCAGACCGGGTCGGAATATCAGAACATGCGTGAGCATATCGTTTGGTTAATTCAGCACGAACTCATTCAGGAAGCGCTGGATATCTCCAGTTCATTGGCGCCGCTTCGTACGCTGCGAGGGCATATCGATGAATGCGGACGAGAATTGCAGTTGCTCCTCAGCCACCCGAAGGGCCAGGCGCTAAATCGGGAGCGTGTGCGTGCCCAGGTCTGGCTAGGGATTACGTGGCTCAACCAGGCTGATACCGGGCGCGCATTCTCCGCGCTGCAGACTGGCGCAGCCATGGCTCGCGAGATCAATGAACCAAGATACCTGGCGTTGGCGTTGCTGGCCTCGGGAGTGGCGATGAGGATGGCTGGCGACCTTGATCTGGCGGAATCCTTAATCCGTGAGGGAACCGTGATCGCTGTGGAGCTGGACGACAAATTTGGTGAGGCAAGGGGAGCCTGGAACCTGGGGTTGATCCTGGACGCCCGGGGTGATTACGATGCCGCCTACGAGCAAATCCGGGAGAGCCTGGAACTTAACATGGCGATCGGCAACCTTTGGGATGTGGCATTTTGCAAACTGCACCTCGGGGCAATGGACCTGCGCGCTGGCAAGCTGGACCAGGCGGAGGCACTTTTTATTGAGGCACAGCAGCTGTTGGTAGAACTCGAGGATAAGCGCGACCTGCCCGACGTTTTCATCAAACTCGCTGATATTGATCGGCGACGAGGGGATCCGGATGCTGCTGCCCTCAAGCTCGAGCACGCACTCTCGATGGCGCGGGACATTGGCAATATGCTTGATATGGCCCACAGCTATATACGCCTTGCACGAATAGCCCGACAGAGAGGCGATATTGACACCTCCTATGGGCTAACATGCAGCGCGATCCACTGGTATGAGCGGTGCGGGAGCATTGTTGATGCCGTTGAATGCCTCGATAACCTTGCGAATATAGCGCTTGTGTCCGGTGATTTCGCCAGGGCCGCGTGGTGCATCGGCGCGGTTGACGGTGTACTGGCGCAACGCGGAATGTCGCGCATAGAGTTTGTCCCGGGCGAACATAATGATCGCGTTGCGCGTGTTATCTCTTTGCTGGGCCAGGAAGCATGGGACAGGCAGTACGCTCGGGGCCGTTCGATGACGCCAGACGCCATTTTGGCGGAGGTGAAGTCATCGCTCTCCTGCCGGATATCAGCTGCACCTGGTTCTCCATTTGCTGGCGACATCGAATGGAGGGCTGCCAATCGCGGCGCATAGCAGCGTGTTCTCACCAGGGTCAAGGGGCAAAGTCCCGATTACACCGCAGGCAAAATCGCATGTTTGGCGTTTGTGAGTGGAGTGCTTGCCTCTCATGATAGGCTGGGAACCAGGAAAGAAGATTATGTAGCGGGTTTCAGGGGCGGTCGTGGAAGCGAATCGTCGTTCAGCGTTCGGCATCTCACTTCGGCAACTCCGTGAAGCAGCAGGGCTTTCGCAGGAGGAACTTGCCGAGCGCGCCGGGTTGAGCGTTCGCGGCATCAGCGATCTTGAACGCGGGCTGCGTACTACCCCACGGCCGGAAACGGTACGCATGTTGGCCGCAGGACTTGGCCTTGGCGAAGGTCAACACGCAGAACTCCTCGCTGCCCGGCAGTCCGCGAATCATCCGCAACCGAATCATCGTGAGCGTGGAGCTCTAAATCTGCCAGTGCCAACAAGCTCGTTCATCGGCCGGGCGGGCGAGATTGATGCAATCATCGGCATCATGAAGAACGATGATGCCCGGTTGCTCACGCTCACGGGTCCCGGAGGGGTAGGGAAAACACGCATCGCGATTGAGGCTGCCCATCGGCTTGCGGCATCGTTCCCCCACGGGGCGATATTTGTCGATTTATCCCCAGTTCGCAAATCCGATATGGTTATTCCCGCGATTGCCGACCGGTTCGGCATCCCTGGACAGGGCGAATTGGAGTTGAAGGATGTCCTGGCGATCGCGTTGCAGGACCGGTCCTTGCTGATGGTGCTGGATAACCTGGAGCAAGTGGTGGATGCGGCCACTGATATCGCGTGGCTCCTGGCTGCGTGTCCCGGATTAACCATCATCGCCACAAGTCGGAACATTTTGCGTATCGGTGCCGAGCACGTGATGCCGATTGAGCCGATGACACTGCCCGCGGGCAATGACACCAGGTCGCTGGAACAGAGTGAGGCGGTGGCGTTGTTCATGACACGGGCACGCGCGGCCGATCACAGGTTCTCGCTGGATACCGAGAATGCCGGCGCGGTTGCTGCGCTGGTTACCCATCTCCAGGGCATGCCACTGGCCATCGAGCTTGCCGCCGCGCGGTTGCGGATGTGGTCCGTCCAGGAACTGCTCAAAGGTTTGCAATCGCATCTCCCGCTTTTGGTCGGCGGGTCGCGGGATGCGCCAGAGCGCCAACGCACCATGCGGGATACCATCGCCTGGAGCTACGAACTCCTGTCTCCGACAGAGCAGGCGGTGTTCCGCACGTTCGCGATTTTTCCGGATGGTTGCACGTTGGAAACGGCCAACGCAGTGCTGGGTGTTGACAATCGTTTTAGTGAAGTTGAGACCCTGGAAGCAGTGGAATCGCTGGTCAATAGCAGCATTTTGCGCCCCCGGGTAGGAATAGATGGCTACACGCGTTTGCGAATGCTGCAAACGGTCCAGGATTTTGGTCAGGAACGGCTTGCCGCTGCGGGCGAAGAACACACCGTGCGCAGCGCAGCGCATGTAACGTGGTGTGAGCCGCTCGCGCGTAGGGCGGAGTTTGTGCGGTCCCTGCCTGATGAAGTGTTCTGGCTCAATCGGATCGGAGCTGAGTACCAGAACATCAGGTCTCATGTTGCCTGGTTAATCAGTCACGACAAATACCAGGATGCGCTGGATATCTCAGGGTGTCTCGCATCGTACCGAGGTATCATCGGGCACTTCGAGGAAGGTCGGCGGGAGTTGGAGTGGCTACTCGCGCATCCGGACAATCAAGCGCCCACGGTGACCAGGACGCGAGGTTTGATCGGGTTGGGATCTCTTTGCAACCATCAGGCAGACCCGGATGGAACCTGGCGTGCGATGGAGGCCGGTGCCAGGCTTGCTAACAAGTTAGGTGAACGATGGTATCTGGCACGGGCACAGCTTGCTATGGGGCTGAGTATGTTGCTCACAGATCAGTTTGATAAAGCCGAGGCACTGATAAGGGATGGCCTTGATATCGGGATAGATCTTGATGACAAGTTCATAATTTCTGCCGCAATGGGAGACCTTGGTTTGGTCTTGGACCAGCGGGGAGACCTGGATCGGGCTTATGAGCTGATCGAAGAAAGCCTGAGGGTGAGCCTGTCCTCCGGAAACTTGTGGTTGGTGGCCTTCAGCACAATCAATGTTGGCTACATGAATTTGCGGCTAGGTGAGCTTGATCGGGCGGAGGAGCTGATCCTTGAATCGGAGCGGCTCTGTACGATCCTGGGAAATCTTCGGGATCTGCCAATCGTGAATATCTACCTTGCCGACATCTCCCGTCGGCGTGGAGAACTTGCAAGAGCAGAGTCGTTCCTGGAACAGGCACTTGCCCTGGCCCGCGACATTGGGGCGATACAGGACATCGCACACAGTTATTTGGGCATGGCACGGTTGGCTCTGGCCAAAGGTGACTTTGAGAGGTCCCAGACGCACACCTGCAACGCTATCCAATGGTATGAGCGATGTGGGAGTTTGGTTGAGGCTGTTCAATGCCTGGATGGGCTTGTGGAAATTGCGATTGCCACCGGGTTCCCCCAGCGGGCCGCATGGTGCATTGGGGCGATAGATGGCGTGTTGGCCGATCACAAAGTTTCTCGTACGGAACTGGTTCCTGGTGAGCATACGGCCCGCGTTGCGATCTTGATCTCCATGCTCGGTGAGGATGAGTGGCACGTGCACTACGAACGAGGGCGCTCAATGTCCGAAGATGAGATTCTGGCGGAGGTGAAGTCGTGGCTATCATGCCGTATCTCAGACGCCACAATAAGGCCGACTTCTGCTCAAACGTTCTAAACCCGCGAGAATATCGGTACACGTTGAGAAGCAGTGCAGCGGATCGTCTCCTGGAAGCTGATCACACCAGTGGTTCAGCCACACAAGCATAAATCGAAAGTCTGGCAGGCAGAATCGGAGGGCCCGCCCTGAAGCAACTGCCTCCTGTGATAGGCTGGTAACAGGCATTGATGGTTATGTAGAGGTTCCGGAGGGCGGTCGTGGAAGCGAATCGTCGTTCAGCGTTCGGCATTGCACTTCGGCAATTCCGCGAGGCCTCGGGACTCTCGCAGGAACAACTCGCCGAGCGCGCCGGCCTGAGCCTGCGCGGCATCAGCGACCTGGAGCGCGGACTCCGGATGACGCCCCGACTCGAGACGGTGCGGATGATTGCTGACGGGCTGGGATTAACCCCGGCCCAGCGCGCCGAACTTGTTGCTGCCCGGGGTTCCAATCAACATCAACCTGCCACATCACTATCGAGTCTGCAAGCAAGGCTGCCAGTGCCACTCACTTCGTTCGTTGGCCGAGAACCGGCAATACGGGAAATCGTCGAATTGATTGAAGCTGATGACGTTCGCCTCATCACGCTGACAGGCCCGGGTGGAGTTGGGAAAACACGCATCGCGATCGAGGTGGCACATCGACAGTTCAGTACCTTCAGGAACGGTGCGATTTTCGTCGATCTCGCCGCGATTCGTGATCCGGGCCTGGTGATTGGTGCAATTGCTGATCGCCTCGGCGTACGCGGTCAGGGCGAGATGGAGATCGGCCAGGTCCTGGCCGTGGCACTGCAAGGCCAGCAGGTGCTGATGGTGCTGGATAACCTGGAACAGGTGGTGGAATCTGCCTCCCAAATCACCCGACTTCTCGATCAATGCCCGGAACTCACCATCATCGCTACCACACGGGTGGTCCTGCGTGTGGCTGCTGAACATGTTGTTACGGTAGATCCCATGTCCCTACCAACCGGAGACGATATGATCTCCCTCACTGAAAGCGAGGCGGCCACCCTGTTTGTAGCCCGCGCTCATACCATCGATCAGCATTTCGTATTGGATCACGCCAATGCCGCCACCGTCCGGGCAATTGTCGATCGGCTCCAGGGGATGCCGTTAGCAATCGAGCTGGCAACTGCCCGATTGCGTCTGCTCTCGCTTGATGACCTGCTTCAGCGCCTGAATGCCCAGCTTTCCGTGCTTGCAGGTGGTGCCCGTGATGCCCCTGATCGACAGCGCACAATGCGGGCGACCATCTCCTGGAGTTACGACCTGTTGTCGCCGGCGGAAAAGTTGGTCCTTCGCTCCCTGAGCATCTTTCCGGATGGATGCACGCTGGAAACCGCGATTTCCATGATGGGTCATGTCACAGGGTTCACGGAAGATGACACGATCACAGCGTTGGAATCGCTCGTTGATAGCAACTTGCTGCGCCGACGACCCGGCCCCGATGGCGACATGCGCTACCGCATGCTGCAATCGGTGCGCGAGTATGGCCTGGAACGCCTGGCAACCGCAGGTGAGGAAACGAAAGTCCGCCGGGCGGCTCATGATGCATGGGCGCTGCCCCTGGCGCGGCGTGGCGAGTTCCTCATGGCCGAACCTGACGAAGTCCTTTGGTTAAACCGAATCGCTGCAGAATATCAGGGACTGAGGGAACATATGGCGTGGCTGGTTGCCAGGGATCATGTTGAGGATGCTCTCGCTATATCAGGGCCGTTGTCGCATTTTCGCGTTCTGCGCTGGCATCTGGAAGATGGGTCCCAGGAACTGGAATCATTTCTTCGGCACCCCGATACGCAGCGACCGACAGCCTCCCGGATGACGGGATGGATCGGATTGGGTCAAATTTACAACCAGCAGGGAAACTTTGGACGGGCGCTGGAAGCATGCCAGGCCGGCATAGCTATAGCCCGTACGTTGGGCGCTCAGCGACACCTCGCTTTGGGATTGAACCTGGCCGGCGTTGCCCTTTTCTATACTGGCCAAATAGACGAGGCAGAGCGGCATTATAAGGAAGCGGCCAGGGTTGCAGAGGCAATTGACGATAGCTTCTTCATTCAGTGCACCATGCACGGCCAGGCAGCGATTGCAGACCATCGTGGCGAGTTGCAGGAATCACGGCGATTGCTGGAGCGGGTGTTGCACCTTTGCGAATCGTATGGACATGTCTGGGGACTTGCGCTCTGCAAGCACAATCTGGGATACCAGTGCATTCGTCGCGGCGAACTTGATGAAGCGGAGCGTCTGGTTCTGGAAGCACAAGACGCATATGCTCTCCTGGAAGGGCGGCCCGGTTCGCCCGGACTATACCTGACGTTGGCTGACATTGCCCGACTCCGCAATGACCATGCGAAAGCTGAGATGATGCTGGAACGAGCCCTTGGTATTGCTCGGGAAGACGGCAGCATTCTTGACGTTGCGTATAGCCAATTGGGACTTGCCCGCGATTCGGCGCACGGCGGCGATCTTTCCAGCACCTTGCAATATGCGCAGCACGCGCTGAAATGGTATGAGCGATCGGGAAGCGCGGTCGAAGCCGTTCGCAGCCTGGAGGTCCTGGCGGACATCGCGGTTGCATCCGGAGATGCGGTGCGTGCCGCCTGGTGCATAGGCGCGATAGATGCGGCACTCGAGAAACCCGGGGTGCACAGAACTCAGTTGGAATCTGGCGCACACCAATCACGCATCGAGAACGTAACGACCTTGCTAGGGGATGAGGGGTTCCACACCCATTACGCTTGCGGACACTCGATGCCTGTTGAGCAAATAATGAAAGAGCTGCAATCCTGGCACTGATTCCCGTGATATCGAATCGGGTGTGCTCACGCTTATGGCCAAACACCCCAAAGCGGCTACGATAACGGTGCAGGTACGTAACAGCGCAGCAGGCCAGTTCGTGGATGCTGATCAATACAAGGGTGAAACCATGCAAGCAGCAATTGAGAAAGTAACCGTCACAGGCGCAAGCGGGAAAGCAGGATTCGCTATCGCCAACTATCTGGTGGATGCCGGCTACGATGTGCTGGCCACTGATGTCGCACCGCCACGGGCAGGCCTGAAATGCCGCTTCCTTCGAGCCGATCTGACCCAATATGGCGAGGCCGTAGAAGTGCTGAATGGCATGGATGCTGTGGTCCACATGGCCAATATCCCCGCCAATAATATCTACACGGAATCCACGACGTTCAACCAGAATATCCTGATGAATGCGAATGTGTTCCAGGCCGCCGGAGCTGTAGGGTTGGAGCGGGTCGTGTGGGCCAGCAGCGAAACCACGCTCGGCCTGCCGTTTGATCCGCCGTTGTATGCACCGGTGGATGAGGATCATTACCCGCATCCCACCAGCACCTACGCCTTGAGTAAGGTCGTCACGGAAGAGATGGCGCGGCACCACTCGAAGTGGTGGAACATCCCGTTCATTGGCTTCCGTTTCACCAACATCTTCGCCCAGGAGGATTATGCTCGCGTACCGGGTTACCAGGATGACCCCTCCGATCGAAGTTGGAACCTCTTCGGCTATGTCGATGTGCGGGATTGCGCGTTGGCCTGCGATCTGGCGTTGAAGGCGGATGTGACCGGTGCCGATACGATGATTATCGCGGCGGCCGATACGATCATCGATCGGCCATCACGTGAACTCGCCGAGGAGATTTTCCCCGGCCTCGAGTTCCGCTCCGAGGTTGAGGGAACGGATACGCTCCTTTCTATTGAGAAGGCGCGACGTGTGCTCAACTACCAGCCGCAATACAGTTGGCGCGAAATGGTTTCGCATGACTAGTCATATCTTGATCGCGGACAAGTAAATAGAAGAAAGGCGCCGAGATGACGACTACGCATAAGGATTTCATCTACCTCAATGAGCCGGATATGATCGCTGCCGGTGTCACCGACATGGTCCGTTGTGTTGAAGTGATGGAAGAGGCATTGATCCTGCTCAAGCAGGGAGATTTTCGGATGGCCGGGCTCTCCGCCATGTCCCACGGTGCGGAGATCGAATTTCCCGAGCATCCCGAATTTCCAGGCATGCCTGCCGATGGCCCGGATCGCCGCTTTATGGCCATGCCGGCGTACCTCGGTGGCCGCTTCGGCACCACAGGAGTGAAGTGGTATGGATCCAATATCGAGAATCGGACCAAGGGATTACCGCGCTCAATCCACATGTTCATCCTGAACGATACGGATACCGCGATGCCGCTGGCCGTGATGGCGGGGAACCTGATTTCGGCCTACCGCACTGGCGCCATTCCGGGCGTAACCGTGAAGCACCTGGCCCGCAAGGATGCCAGAGTGTTCGGTATTGTTGGACCGGGTGTCATCGGGCGGATGGTTACCGAGTCCACGCTTTCACAGCGTCCCGATATCGATCGTATTGTCGCCAAGGGTGTGGATGATGCCGATGTCCAGCGCTATGCGGACTACATTCGGCCACGCTTCCCAAACATCAAGAGCATTGAATCGGTCGACTCGATTGAGCAGGTAGCGCGCGAGTCCGACATCATGACCGTCACCGCCACCACCGATCCCGCTGGCCCAAGCGGATTCCCCTACATCAAACGCGAATGGATTAAGCCCGGCGCCTTGCTGCTTTTCCCGGCAGCGGTGCGGCTGGATGACGAGTTCATCGCCTCTGGGGACGCTCGCCTCGTGGTTGACTCCTGGCGTTTGTATGATGCCTGGGAGGAAGAATATGGCCAACATGCCTACCAAAACATCGGGATTGTCGGGATGCAATGGCACCGCCTTGTCCATTCTGGAGCCATGCCTCGCGAGCAGGTTCACGAAATAGCCGACATCGCCACCGGTGCGGCTGCCGGTCGGCAAAGCGACGACGAGATCATCCTCTTCTCGGCAGGTGGCATGCCTGTTGAGGACGTGGCCTGGGCGACCGAGGTGTATCGCACGGCAATCGAGAAAGGCATCGGGGTTCCTCTCAACCTGTGGGATTCCCCCGCACTGGCCTAAACCGTCGCGATAACGCCACCTCACGAACGACGTCGCATACCAAATGCGGCGTCGTTTTGGGTACGTGGGAGGTCACTGTGCCGGTAATGGTTTATGATGTCTGCAATGTCACAACTTTGAGAAACTCGGTATCCCAGATCAACGGCGATCTTGTGATTTACCTTTCGGTCTACGAAAAGGAAGGAACAAACATGACGTCTGCTCCGGGAACAACATTTTCGCGTCGATCGCTGATTGCCGCCACGGCAACAGCCACGGCTGCTACCGCCATGGGCACGGCACTGGCCAATGCCAGCACCCGCAAGCCTGGGTTTTCGATCAATCTCAACCAGGATCAGGGTGAGATCAATATCGTCAATTTCTATCAGCCGTTCATTGCCGAAGTTATTCCACTGTTCACCGAAGAGACTGGTATTAAGGTGAACCAGCTTGGCACCACATCGTCCAACGATCAGTGGTGGGCCCGGTTGGCCGCAGGCGAGGAGATCGATTTCCTCATTGCCACGCTCGATTGGCTGCAGCGCGGCATGTCGGCCGATATGTTCCTGCCGATCGATCGCGAGCTTGTGCCGAATACGGACAACCTCTACGCCGATTTCCAGGAACTGGAAGCCATCACCAAAGACGGCAAGCAGTACGGATCGCCCTCATTCCGGGTGTACTACGCACTCTGCTACAACACCAACGAGTTTTCCGAAGCGCCCACCAGTTGGAATGTCACCTGGGATGAGAAGTACAAGGGCAAAATCGCGTTGCACGACAACACGATTGCCCGCATTGGCACCACCGCGTTGTTGCTGGGCGATGATCCCCTCAACCCGACCAAGTGGGACGAGATCACCGAGAAGTTGCTCGAACAGAAGCCACTGGTGCTGAAGTACTGGGTGGATTACCAGAATGGGATGGAATTGTTCGCCAACGAGGAAGCCGTGGTGGGGCAACTCACCGCTGGTCGCACCCGCATGGCAATGGCCGAAGGCGCACCCATCAACTGGACGGTACCCGAAGAAGGCTGCATGACCTTCCTCGATAATTACGCGGTACCGGCAACGGCCAAGAACCCCGAAGGTGGCATGGCCTTCATCAACTTCCTCCAGAAGCCGGAGATTGCGGCCATGGAGATGGAGATGATGCACTACGACAGCGTCAACGAAGCCGCCCGCGAAGGGATGGATGCCGAACTCCTGAAGACATTCGAGCTTCCCGAAGGCGCCAACCTCGTGTTGACCACCGATATGGATCCCGCCGTGCGATCGAAGATGGATGAAGTCTGGACCGAAGTCAAATTGATGTAGGGTCATTTTCGGAAAGGAAGTTTCGTCATGAGCGTTCCGCGTCTTTCCCGTCGGACCGTCGCGAAGGCGGTCGCAACCGGTACAGCGGCTTCGGCCCTGAGTCTTTCGCTGGCCAAGGCCGGCACTGGCCGGGCACCGTTCTATGTGAATCTGGCCCAGGATGCGGGCGAGATCACGATTTACAACTGGTACGAAACCTGGACCATCGAAATGATGGAGGCGTTTACCGAAGAGACCGGCATTAAGGTGAACCAGCTTGGCACCTACTCGGCAAATGACGAATGGTGGGCCCGGCTGCAGGCAGGCGATACC
This sequence comes from Chloroflexi bacterium UBA6265, assembly GCA_002440805.1. Lineage (GTDB taxonomy): Bacteria > Chloroflexota > Chloroflexia > Thermomicrobiales > UBA6265 > UBA6265. The sequence continues at coordinate 12,634 of DJVD01000116.1, read as the reverse complement.
TTCGATTTCTTCATGCCTACGTCGGACTGGGTAGAGCGCGCCATCAAGGCCGATTTGCTCCTGCCACTCGACCTCGAGAAAATCCCTAACGTTTCGACGTTGGAAGAGGATTACCAGGACGTCAAAGAGCATCAGAAGGATGGCAACACCTACGCCACGCCATTTGTCCGCCTCTGGTATTGCCTTACCTACAACACCAATGAGTTCAGCGAGGCACCGACCAGTTGGTCCGTATTGTGGGACGAAGCCTACAAGGACAAAATCACCGCGCAGGACAACGCCCTGGCCAGGGTTGGTACCACCGCGATCTACCTTGATGACGACCCGTTCAATCCCACCAAGTGGGATGAGATCCGCGATGCCCTGATGGAGCAGAAGGAACTGATCCAGAAGTACTGGAAGGATTACCAGGCCGGTATGGAGATGTTCATCAACGAGGAAGTCGTTGTGGGGCAGCTTACTGACGGTCGCACCCGCATGGGCGCGGGCCTTGGCGGTCCCATGCAGTGGACCGTACCGGAAGAGGGCGCGCTGGTAGAAGTCGATACCTTCGCTATCCCGAAGGTTGCCAAGAACCCCGAAGGCGCACACCAGTTCATCGATTTCCTCTATCGTCCGGAAAATCAGCTTAAG
>DJVD01000116.1:0-11955 GCA_002440805.1 Chloroflexi bacterium UBA6265 | reverse complement strand
CAGATGGACGAACTCTGGACCGAGGTTCAGCTCTCCTAGTGAATCACTCGGCCGCGGCTGCAGCAACGCAGTCGCGGCTTACCCAATTGCGCAGGTGAATGCATGGCTATGGAAACGATGTCGGATGTCAGCATCAGGAATCTCGTCAAGACGTTCGGCAATGCGGTGGCCGTGGATGGTATCAGCCTGGAAGTGCCGCGCGGCGCCTTCGTCACATTCCTGGGGTCATCTGGCTGTGGTAAAACCACCACCTTGCGCATGATTGGTGGATTCGAGCATCCCGACAGCGGCGAGATTTACATTCAGGGCAAACCGATGGGGCGCACCCCGCCACATGCGCGTGATACCTCGATGGTGTTCCAGAGTTACGCACTGTTCCCGCATATGAGCGTGCGCGAAAATATCGCGTTTGGTCTGCAGGAGCGCAAGGTAGGCAAAAGCGAAATCAAGGAACGCGTGCAAGCCATGCTGGACCTGATCGAATTGCCTCATCTCGGCGACCGCAAACCCAAGCAGCTCTCAGGTGGCCAGCAGCAACGCGTGGCCCTGGCGCGCTCACTCATCATTGAACCTACCGTGTTGCTGCTCGATGAACCGCTCGGTGCCCTTGATCTCAAATTGCGCAAGCAGATGCAGATCGAACTCAAGCGCATCCAGCGACAGGTGGGGATCACGTTCATTTACGTTACTCATGATCAGGAAGAAGCGCTCACCATGTCCGATCGGATCGTGGTGATGGCGGCCGGCAGGGTGGAACAGGAGGGGAGTGCCGAGGATATCTTCGATCGCCCCGCCTCGCGTTTCGTCGCCGAGTTCATGGGGGCGGGCAACGTCTTACCCGTGCAGGTGGAGTCGCACGATGCCACATCAACCTCGGTCAACTTTGCGGGCCGTGCGGTAACTGTGCCGCAGCCGCTGCCCGATGGCGAGATCGCGTTGGTGATCCGGCCTGAGAAGCTTCGCCTCGATTCGACAGATGGCTGGCAGGGCAAGGTTGTGGAAAGCGTGTTTAAGGGCTCGATGATGTCGTATCGCGTGGAACTCACCGATGGCACGTCCATGCTGGCCGAAGTTGCGCACGATGATACCGCCCACCGCCACGCTATCGGCGACACGGTCATGCTTAATTTCCGCGGTAACGATGCCACGTTGGTACCGGGTTCGATCGGAGCGGGGTAGGCCATGGCTATGGAATACGTGCCAAACGCAGAAGCGATTCGGCCACGACGACAGATCGATTGGGTCCCCATCATCACGCTGGGTATCCCGACCCTGTTCGTCATCCTCTTTTTTGTGATGCCGATTGTGCTGATTGGCCGCTACAGTTTCAACTCAATCGATCCTGTAACGGGCCTGATGACAACCGACTGGTCGTTTGCTGCCTACGAGCGGGCGTTGACATCACCCATTTACCAAAAGATCTTCCTGCGTACACTGACCATCGCGCTTACCAGCACGATCGTCGCGCTGCTCCTGGCCTATCCGCTTGGGTATTTCATCGGCGCAGTTGCCGAACCGCAGCAACAAGGCACGCTGATCCTCCTGGTATTGATTCCGTTCTGGACCAGCTATGTCATCCGTACCTATGCCTGGATCGGTATCCTCCAAACCAACGGTTTCCTGCAGGAGGTGGTTGGCTGGGTGCCAGGCATGGGAGGGAGCCTGCTTTACTCGCGGGCGGCGGTGATCATCGGCTTTGTTCACGTCTATTTGCCGATTATGATCCTGCCGATCTACGCATCTGCCCGCAATATGGACAAGCGATATATCGAGGCGGCGCACGATCTTGGCGCGTCGCCGTTCCGCACTTTCCTGCGGGTGACGCTGCCGCTGACATCGCCCGGCATCATCGCCGGCATCGTGCTGTTCTTCATCCCGGTGTTTGGTTCGTTCGTTACCCCGCAATTGTTGGGTGGAACGGGCGACACAATGATGGGCCAGCAGATCCAGAACCAGTTCGGTGAGGCGTTCAACTGGCCATTTGGCGCCGCACTTTCGATGGTGATGACCGCCGTCGTGCTGGTTGCGATGGTGCTCTTCTTCCGCTTTGCAGATCCGGAGGAAATCTATGGGGGCTAAACTCTCCGGCCGCGACTGGTTCTATCGCGGGTATGCGCTTCTCATCTACGTCTTCCTGTTTGCACCGATCCTGGTCGTGGTGATGACGTCGTTCAACCCCACCGGCCGGGCGACAATTCCCACTGAATTCACGCTGGAGTGGTATTCCGAGTTGCTGGACGATACCCAGCTGATGACTGCCCTGCGAACATCGCTGATCGTCGCGGTGGTTTCCGCATCGGTATCGGCATTGCTGGGGCTCAGTGCCGCATACGGCCTGAGTCGGTATCGGCTGCCGGGTCGTGGTGCTGCCCAGGGCGTGTTCTACCTGCCAATGCTGGTGCCGGCGGTGGTGAGCGGTGTCTCAATGCTGATGTGGTTTCGCAACATCAACATCGAACTCGGCTGGCCATCGATTATCCTCACGCACGTGGTCGTGACGTTGCCATTTACCATGACAATCATCCTCACGAGCTTTGCCGGGTTCGATACCCGCCTGGAAGAAGCCGCCATGGACCTGGGCGCAACCCCGTGGCGCACATTCCGCATGATCACGTTGCCGCTGGTCATGCCCGGGGTGCTTGGTGGGGCGCTGATGGCATTCACGCTGTCGTTCGATGAGTTTGTGGTGACGCTGTTTGTCAGCGGTGGTGGCGTGCAAACCTTGCCAATTGTGGTCTACAACCGCATTCGTTACATGCTTAGTCCCGAAATCAACGCCATTGCCACCCTGGTGATGGGCTTCTCGATCGGCTTGCTCGCGATTGCGCAAGGAATCATCATCATCCGTCGGCGTCGGGAACGTTCCCGCCAGCTTGAGACAGCCTGATTGCGGATCAGGCGCCGACGGCGTAGCTCTCTTCTTCGGCCCGCTTGGACGCGGTTCTCTGGCCGATGGGATCAATGCGTCGTGTCACAAACACGGTGATGAGCGCGAACCCGCTCGCCACGAGGAACGGGATCTGGTATCCCACAAAGTTGAGGACGAAGCCTGTCAGTACCGGGATCACAATCGCCGCGGCATGCTGCATGGTGATCCCCATCGCCAGAGAGGGCGCCACATCGCGCGCAGGCGCAATCTTGCGCAGGTAGACAGACGCACCCATCGCGCTCAGCGGGAAAATCAGTGAGTAGATGACGTAGCACATGATCGCCACGGCGGTGTGATCGATGAGCGCGTAGCCCAGCAAAGCCACAATGTAGGCAACATTGACAACGCCGAGCATGCGCCGCTCGCCGTGGACGTCAATCATCCGCCCGATCCACGGTCCGGAAACCATTGCCAGGCCGGACGTCACCAGCATGATCATTGAAATAGCGGGCACGCCGAGATTGAAATGATCGACCAGCACCCACAAACCAAATGAGAAGAAAATCTGCTGGCGGCCGCCATCCAGCAGGCTCAACAGATAATAGAGCCTGTAATCGCGTCGCAGTACGATCCGCTCGCGCTCCTGCTTGCGCTCCAGCAGTTCGCCATTGTGCATGTTGGGGAAGCGGAAAACCATCGCCGCAGCCACCAATGCCAGGGCACCGCAGATGATAAACATCTGCTTGAAATCGACCCATTCATAGCGGAACGCCAGGAACACGAATGCCATTGCCGCCAAACTACCGGCCTGGTTCACCGCGGTGAGCCTGCCCAGCACCGAGCCGGATTTTGATTCGCGCGTCATGCTCAGGGCCATCGCCGTTTGCGTTTGTAGCCAGGTGTGATAGCCCATCGATGAGATGATCACCCACGGGGCAACTGACCAAAAGCTATCGGCGAAGCCGAACATGGAGTAGCCCACCGCCAGCAGGATCATTGCCAGTGCCGTGAGATGGGGGAGTGAGAGCCGAAACAGCAGTGCGGTCAGGAAGATGAGCAGGAATCCGGGGATTTCACGGATGGCGGTGATGTAGCCGAACTGCGGCCCTTTAAGACCGAGTTGATCCTCAAAGAAATTGCTGACGATATTCTGGTTGGCCGCCATCGAGAAGCCGAACGCGGCCGTTGCCCCCGCCAGGATGAAAAANNGGGAACTCCGTGTTCGGCAAAGTTGACCTCGGATGAGTATAGGCGCGGTTGTCATGATGGAAAACCATCGCTTCCCGGGGATAGGGTATTTCCCGGCTGTAGGGAGCGGGAGCCTGCCAGATACTTAATCACATAAGGTTTTCGCCAGGCCGAAGCAGTCGACCTGGTCCTTCGGGAGTAAACACATGTCACAGGCAATACAGGCGGAGCGGCCCCAGGAAACCAGGAAAGGGTTCCTCCACGTCAACTATCTGATCCTGGCAGCGGCGTTTGCCGTGCTGGCGATTATCTGGCTCATGCCCACGCCGGACGGATTGAGTGTTGCCGGCTGGCGGGCCGTTGGTATCCTCGCCTTCGCGGTGATCGTGTGGGTGAGTGAGGCGGTGAGCTATCCGGTTTCCGCACTTATGATCGCCGGACTGATCGCGATGGGTCTCGGATTTGCCCCCGCACCTGATGCTATCGAGGGCGCCGCAGATATCGGCACCAGCGCTGGCGTGCGGCAAGCGATGAGCGGGCTGGCCACACCCGCCAATACGCTGGTGTTGATGGCCCTCTTCCTCGCTGCTGCCATGCAGGCGACCAGTCTCCACAAACGATTGGCACTATGGGTGCTGCGACTCGTCGGCGAATCGACCAACGCCGTGCTGATTGGCGCGATTCTGGTCGCCACGATCCTGGCGTTTTTCGTGCCATCGGCCACGGCGCGCGCCGGCGCGGTGATCCCGATCCTGCTCGGTATGGTGGCGGCCTTTGGATTGCCAAAGGAGAGTCGCCTCGGTGCTTTGATGGTGATCACCGCGGTGCATGCCGTCTCGATCTGGAATGTCGGCATCAAGACCGCCGCCGCGCAAAACCTCGTCGCGGTCGGGTTTATCCAGGAAGCGTTCGGGGAGGATGTTTCGTGGGCCCGCTGGTTCGTGATTGCCGCACCATGGTCGATCCTTATGTGCATCCTGCTGTTTTTTGTGATGAAAGCGATCATCAAGCCAGAAGTCAACACGATCGAGGGTGGCCGCGAGGTTGTTGAGAATCAGTTGGCCGAAATGGGCCCGGTGACCGCCAACGAGAAGAAATTGATGGCCGTCGCCGCTGCCCTGCTGTTCTTCTGGTCCACTGAAGACATCAAGTTTCCAGGCACTGACTGGGTGATCCACCCCATCGATTCCACCACGATCACACTTATTGCGATCGCGATCCTGCTCACGCCCACAATCGGCGTGTTCAGTTGGAAAACTGCCGAGCCCATGATCAACTGGGGCACGGTGCTCGTGTTCGGTATCGGCATTTCGTTGGGCACCGTGTTGCTGCAAAGTGGCGGGGCTGCCTGGCTGAGTGACAGCACCTTCGGCCGTATCGGTCTCGATGAATACCCGCTGGTTGCCACCATCGCGATTGTCGCTATCTTCAACATCATCGTTCACCTTGGCTTTGCCTCGGCAACGTCGCTGGCGTCGGCCCTCATCCCGGTGTTCATTGCCCTGGCGGCGACGCTTGGCCTGGGTCAAGACCAGTCGATCGGGTTCGTGTTGATCCAGCAGTTTGTGGTCAGCTTCGGTTTCCTGCTGCCCATTTCTTCGCCACAAGGCATGCTAGCGTATGGCACTGGGACCTTCCAGATCAAGCAGTATTTCAAGGCCGGTGTGCCGCTAACTGTGGTCGGATACCTGCTCATCCTGCTGTTTAGCGCCACATACTGGCAGTGGATTAACGTGATTTAGGCCATATTCATCGTCCCGGTTGCGGGCCGAAGAAGCGGGGAGTCTGGGAGAAATCCCCTCTGCATTCGCAGCGATTCAAAGTATGATGATGCATTGATCTTTGCCAATCGTGGCGACAGTTACGCGTGTTCAGGAACAGGTAACCATGCGATTCACACGGGCACGTGTTCCTTCCACAGTGCGAGCAGAGGCGCGCTCGGAGAGCGTGACTATTGGGGCGGGCTATTTCTGGTTCTATGCCGGAGTAGGCGCGTTCCTGCCATTCAATGTGCTGTACTACCGCAGCCTTGGCTTTTCCGGAATGGAGCTCGGGCTGCTTACAGCGTTGCCAGCCATCTCCACAGCGATCACCGGGCCGATTTGGGGGTTGCTCGCCGACACCTACGGCATTCACCGTCAGATCATGCGCGCGGTGTTGTTGCTGTCGGTGCTGATCATCCTCTCACTCGCGCATATCACGGCGTTTGTGCCATTCCTGTTCGCCATGGCGATGCTCTCGCTGGTGCTGGTGCCAGTGCCCAGCTTGTGGGACAGCTACGCTGTTTCCGCCGTGGAACGCGGCGGTGCGCCTTACGGGGTGTTGCGCATTTTTGGATCGCTTGGCTTCACCAGTATCGTGGTCGTCCTGGGGCGGGTGATGGCCGACGGGCTGACCACTATTTTTATCTACGTGTATGCCGCCTGTTATGTGATCGCATTCCTGGTGGCATGGAGACTCCCTCCCCTGGGTGAGCGGCAGGCGCGTAATATCTTCGGCGGCATTGGCAAAGTGATTGAGAACCACGGCTACCGGCTGCTGTTGCTGGTAGCGTTCATGATCTCGGCGGGCTATACCGCGCTGAATATCTATCTCACGCTACACATTCAGAGCCTCGGAGGGAGTACCAGCGTCGCGGGTGTTGCGTTTGCCACCAGTGCGCTCAGCGAGCTTCCGATTATCGGCTTTGGTGCAGTTATCCTTCGCCGTCTCGGGGCACGCAATGTCATCTTCATCGGCCTGTTCTTTTATATCGCCCGCTTCACCCTGCTCGGGTTTGGCACGGAGACATCCACTGTGCTCATCGCCCAGGCGATGCATGGCCTCTCATTCGGAATGTTTTTGATCGCATCGGTCACCCTGGCCCATCGGCTGGTCGGCAGGGAACATGCCGCCACCGCCCAGGCACTGCTCGCCATGGTGAGCATGGGACTCGGCAGCATTATTGGCTCGCTGGCCGGAGGCATCGCGATCGACCACGTTTCCACCTCAATGATTTACCGATTCGTGGCCCTCATTATGGCCACAACACTGGTGATTTTCTTTATTGGCACGCGCCGGATCTCGCGCGATGCCTACGATCCTCCGGCTGCTGGTGCATCCTAGCGCGGGGCTGGAACACGTTCTTCAATGGCGAGGAAATGGGACATGATGAAGGTTCAGGTGCACGATGATGTGCACACCACGGAAACCAGTTGGCCAGCGGCGCATTGGATGATCAGTTTCGGGTATGTCTGGTTCTTCGCCGGTATCGCGGCCTTCACGCCATTTGCGGCAATCTATTACCGATCGCTCGATTTCAGCAGTGTGCAGGTGGGCCTGCTGGCCGCCATGCCAGCAATTGCCCTCGCGCTCACCAGCGCGATGTGGGGCGCAGTGGCCGATACGCTGGCTGCCCATCGGGTCATCCTGAGGATATCGCTCGCCCTTGGTGCCGTGTTGGCAGTGCTCTCCAGCCGGGCCGAGGGATTTTGGCTCGTGTTTGCGGGCATTACGCTGCTTTCCTTTTCAACAGTGCCGCTGCGCAGTCTGATGGACCACTTCGCGGTACTGATCGGTGATCGCGTCAATCGCCCCTTCGGCAGGATTCGATTGTGGGGTGCGTTCGGCTACACGGCATTTGCGCTGACGCTCGGCCGGGTGATGAACGAGAAAGTCACCTCCTTCTTCCTCGTGGCCTATGGCGTAAGTTTGCTGCTGACGCTGATATCCACGTTCGCCTTGCCGCAGTTGCCCCGGCAGGTTCGTCGCCCATTGCTCGAAGGTGTGGGCGAGTTGGTCCACAATCGCCGGTTGATGATGGTGCTGCTGGTCGCGTTCGCGCAAGCCGTGGCGGCATTCATGATCGTCTCGTCGCTGGGATATCACATCACTTCGATGGGCGGAAACGCCAGCCAGGTAGGTGTTGCATTCGCGGTGGCTGCGGTGAGCGAATTGCCGGTGTTCCTCGTTGGAGCATGGCTGTATCGTCGCGTCGGCGCAGACCGTCTCATCGCCATTATCATCGTGCTCTATGCCGTTCGGATGCTGTTGCTGGCGGTTGTGGATTCGCCAGGGGCCGTGATTGCCCTGCAGGCGATGCACGGGCTGACGTTTGGCGGTTTCCTGGTGGTGTGCATCCCGCGCGCCCATCAGCTGGGCAAGGGGAGGCATCCCGCCACCGTGCAGGCGTTGCTCACCATGGCCGCATTTGGTTTCGGCAATGTTGTGGGCTCGTTTCTTGGTGGCGCGCTCCTCGATCACACCCGGGCAGCGTATGTTGGTGTCGCGATCCTGATGATGGTGGTACTGGTGCTGTATGGGATGAGTGTTCGGCTTTGGAGAGAGGAAAAACCCGCACTGCCAGTGGGTTGATATCATTTGTGAAAAATGTCACAATGGGGGCGTTCGGCAAAGGCGCCGAATACTCAATTCCGTAGCTCAATCCTCACCCCAGGGCCGGGTAGCAGGGATGACCGCCCCGTGAACATTCCAACCGCCGCAGGCACATCCGTGAAAAACACTGTCGCCGATCTCCCCAGGGCAAGGTGGAGGTCGGCGATTTTGATGTCCGGCTTTGGCTATTTATGGTTCTTCGGCGCCATTGCTGCCTTTAATCCCTATATCGCGATGTACTATCGCTCGCTGGAATTCACGGGATTGCAGGTTGGTATCCTCACCGCCATGCCCGCCGTAGGGTTAGCGCTTTCGGGACCCTTTTGGGGATCGGTCATGGATGCGCTGGGGATCCATCGCCTCGTGTTGCGGCTGGCGTTGCTCCTGACGGCCCTTTTCGCTATTGGCGTGGCCCAGGCCAGCACCTTCACGACCGTATTCGTGTTTGTTACCGCGCTGGCATTTAGCCTGGTGCCGTTGCGGGCCTTGCTTGATGCTTACGCAATCGCCCTGAGCGAGCACACGCACCGATCATTTGGCAACATTCGGTCATGGGGTTCGGTGGGGTATTTTGTTGCCGTATTGGGACTTGGCCGGATCATGGGCAAGGATGTCTCCAGCCTGTTCCTGTATGCATACGCCGGATTCCTGATTCTCACCCTGCTCTCGATGTGGAGGTTGCCGAACCTTGCGTCTCGGCAGCCATCGCAAATTATCGATGGCCTCAAGGATGTGCAGGCCAACAAGCCACTTATCCTGCTACTGGTTGTGGCCTTCCTGCTGATGGTGGCGTACGCCACAATTTACCTGGCACTGGGTATTCATATGCGCGATACCCTCGGCGGCAGTACCAACCAGGTAGGTATCGCCTTTGCGATCGGTGCGGCCGCCGAGCTGCCGGCCTTCATGTTTGCAGGGCGTCTCATTCGCAAGTTGGGCGAACGTCGCCTCATCCTGATCGTGATCACCACCTATGCGCTGCGGTTCCTGCTGCTCTGGCTCATCGCCGATGCAGCGTGGGTCATTGCCGTGCAGACGATGCACATGACCACGTTTGCCCTCTTCCTGGTCGTGAGCGTGCCGCTTGCGCACAAGCTGGCCGGTGGACAGCATCCGGCCACGACCCAGGCGTTGTTAACAACAACGTCGTTTGGCTTCGGCAACATCGTAGGATCGGTCGGTGGGGGCGCATTGCTCGATTACATCACCACCGGGCAGTTATTCCTGATGGTGTTTGCCATGCTTTGCGTCACACTGGTGATCTTTATGGTCGGCAGTCGCGCCCTCCACCTGGATGAAGTGATCCGCACAGCCAACCGCCGTATGCGTGATGCTCGCTAGCGTGACCAGCCAATGTAGGTGGAATCGTGTGCCTCGAACAACGCCTTCATTTCATCTTCGTTGTAGTGGCGTTCATGAATGGCGATGATCAGGTCGTCCATCTTTTTTGACATCGCAATCAGGTAGCGGGCCGGTTCGGGATCGATATTCCACCAATTGTGAATCGCTCCAGGCGGCACCATCACCGCATCGCCCGGGCCGGCAATGTACTCCTCATCGCCCACCTCAAAACCAATGCGGCCTGACAGGACGTAGAAGACCTCGTCGTCATTGTGGTGGATATGATAGGGCGCTACCAGCAATCGTTGTCCTGGCTCGGCGGGTTCAAGCTCGCCTTCTACCAATACAATGTCGGCGTCGGGATGGCGCGCCGATTGCGACATCAGGGGCGAGACAAGCATGTTCATCTCCTTCTACTCGGGTACGATACGGGTAGCATACACGTGCAAGTTAAGGATAGATATGACCACTGATCCCAAGGCCTCGCTGAACACCATTTCGTCCCATTTGCGGGCGCTTCACAAACTGCTGCTCGAGTACGAGAAGCGGATTTACGAAACCACGTTTGGCCGGGTTGAGAACCCGTATCAATTGCTGCACCTTGCCATGGAAGATGCGCAGTTTGCCTGGCTGCGCGCGATGAGCGCGGAGATGGTGCATCTTGACGAGCGGCGGCTCAATCGAGAAGGCGTCACCGAAACTGATCTTCGCCTGATTGGCACGCGCCTGCGTGCGCTGATGGTGACCGATCGGGTGCAAACCAGTTTCCAGCAGCATTTCGGGCTCGCGCGCGAGGCGGATCCTGCTGTGATCCTGGCGTATCGCCAGCTGATGAATGCCTTGCCAGATGCGCCAGCGGTTGAGCTCTTTCTCTCGGCCGGCGGGGAACAGGACAACAAGGATCCGCTTCCCGGCGCAATTCGACCGGGTGCGCTGGTTCCCGGATTTGGCGACAAAGGATATTACGCCCTCGGGGCAATTGAAGAACGCGGCCTGCTTTCTGACGTGCCATTAAAGAGCATGCGCTACGCCAACGAGACCGTCTTGGGTGTGGCCAGTGTGCCAATGCAGTGGACAACGAACGAGGAATCGATTGCCGCCGATGCATGGACGCCGGTGGTGGTGCAGGCGGGAACCGGGGCGACGGTATCGAGAATCCCCGGTGCGGATGGCGTGCTGGTTGGTTTGTTCGTGCGGCAGCAATCCATCGGCGGCGATGCCGCCATGCTCGTGCAACAGCGCACTGATGATGAAGATTGGCTCCAGCTGGCCGATGCCGAGATGCTGGGCAATGGCATTGCGGCGTATGCCCGCATTGCGCCGCCGGACACGGTCATCAGCGTACCCCATGCGCCGGATCACGATGTGCTGCTGTATGTGCTCGCTGGCGAAATCGAAGTCGATGGCGTGCAGATCCAGGATTCGCGGTTAGCGTTGGTGCGACACCCGGACAACCTGACGGTGCGTTCGAATTCGGACACAATGTTCATGGCGATTTTGGTCGATCCGCACGCAACTGTAACGCGCGCTGGTAGTGTGGCCAGGTAAAAGGAGAACGTGCGATGAAAGAATACACACTGCTTGAACGCGTGTTGATGGTGCTTAAAGTGATCGTGAGCATCGTCAGCTGGGTATCACGGATTCTTTTCAAGATCGCCCGCGACATGGTACGGGGCGGCAAAAAATCCAGCGCCGCGACATCTACCACAGACCGCGCCGATACCGGCAGTTCATCGCTCAAATAGCATCAACCTACAATGCCCGGATCTCAGAGGACATCCGGGCATTTTTGCGTTTTCTACCTAATTCAGCTCAAAATGCGCACCGCCCAACAGGTTCGGATCGATCGCCTTGCCGGCTCCCGGCGTAATTGGGCCGTCATGTGTGCGGAGGACCGCCGAGTAGGGCCCCTGGCCATACTGCTCCAGATGCGCCAGTGCTTGGCCGGCGGTGGGCTGGGTGATCATCAGCCAGCTGTGCTCGAAATTGATGAACGTGGCCAATGGCGTGTCCTCGAGAGGGGAGGTCATGGTGCGGGCTTCGCGATTGGTGATCGCTTCGTAATCACCGGTAGTGCCAGCGAGATCGTTGGTAATGATTGTGACGCCGGCTACGCCCAGCGCGCCGTTGGCGTGACTGACGTCGGCGGGATCTTGTGGCACGCGAAGTTCGCGCGGGGAAAC
>DJVD01000033.1 GCA_002440805.1 Chloroflexi bacterium UBA6265 | reverse complement strand
CCGCGCCAGTTCCTGTTCGTCTTCTACAACCATGATGTGCGCCATGTTGTTTGAAATCTCCCCTCCGCGAACGCGTGTGTTAGGGGTATTCTACCGGCCCGCGCGGGTTTGAATGGGCAAATCATGCATTTCGTTGGGCCCTTTTCGGTATCCTCGCACCTTGTGGACGCGTTTAATGGCCGGATAGGGGGNNGACGTAGACCCGTCCTGACCGATCGCACTCGGTCATCGGGCGGGTTTGTCATGCGCATGCCCGGCCGATTCTCCGCAGCGGCCTCCAGTGCTCGCTTCGCTGCGATGCTCCGCCTCGTCCGCCTTCGGCAGGACGGGCCGACGAATTCGGGTGGGCCGATATCCACTTAATCCGCTCCCAGAGGCAATTTCGGTAATCAGAACATGCATTCCGAACATTCATTCTAAATTGGGGTCCGTACACCCTTGACACGACGTCACAGTCATGAGAACATGTGTTCGTACACCCCACCGGGATTGATCCGGAACATCCCACCCGGGGCCAACCTTTCGAATGCTGAACGAGCCGGCGATCCGGCAAGAAGGACCCTGACAATGGCAACCCTCATGCTGAACAGTTTCCTCGTGCTGATCACGATTCTCTTTGGCGCCATGGCCCTCTACCCGCTCTTCCTCGGCGGGACTGATACCGAACTCCGCACCGAGCCGCTGGGCGAGGATCGCGTGATCAGCGTGGTGCCGATTGGCCTTGAGCCGAACCGCCCCACCCGCATCGGTCCGGCCGCGGCCGACGATCAACCCGCCGAGCATCCGGGCCAACAGCCGGCAGCCTAGACTCCGCGCCGCAGGGATAGCAACACAAGGGGGCGGACACTGGCCAGGCCAGGTCCGCCCCCTTGTTTGCTCAGGCACATTTGAGAATCGTTACGACAGGTGTGGAATCACTTCCTCTTCGTAGCGCTTCATTGGCTCGAGATCGTACGCCAGGCCCGGAATGTAGTTGATGACGTAATCAATGCCATCGGCCTGCATCTTCTGCACGCGCTCGATGATTTCAGCCGGCTCCATCGGGGTACCGTAGTACTTGAAGTCTTCGAGGCTGATATCGCCATAGCTCTTGCGTACAGCTGCCGTCGCCTGCATCGGATCCGCGCCCGTGGCGATCGGATATACCGTGAGGGACGACGACTTGGTGATGTCATCGTAGTTGCGACCAACCTTGTCGCAGTGACCCTTCAGGATCTCCAGCTTCTCGGCTGCAACGTCGGAACCGATGTTGCAGGCGTCGCCGTACAGCGCCACCAGCTTGAGGGTGACCTGCGGGCCACCGCCACCGATCCACAGCGGAATCTTGTAGCCTGGCTTGTGGCTCTTGGGCTCATTGATGGGGGCATCAATGGTGTAGTACTTGCCCTCGAACTTCGGATTGTCCTCGGTCCACATCTTGTGGATGATCTCGGTGGCTTCCTTGAACATTGCCATGCGTTCCTTGGTTTCCGGGAATCCGTAACCATAGGCGCGCCATTCATGTTCGTACCAGCCGGCACCGAAACCGGCGTAGAGGCGACCCTTGGCCGCAACATCTACCGTGCTGGCGATCTTGGCGAACAGGCTCGGCTGGCGATAGCCGTTGCAGTTCACCATTTGGCCGATGTTTACGCGCTCGGTATCGCGGGCCAGTGTGGCACTAATTGTCCAACTCTCGAACGTGGTGTTCACGGTCGGCTCGGGCACGGTGTGGAAATGGTCGTAGACCCAAATGGAGTCCCACGGTCCCTTGTCGGCCTCTTTCGCCACGTTGGTCATTGCTTCGAACTGCTCAACCGGATCCTTGATATCGGTGAGATCCATTCGCCACCCCTGCGGGACGAATACGCCAAAATCGATGGCCATGGTGATAGATCCTCTCTCGCGATCTGGATGAAAATCCTGCGATCGCATTACTACGTACACCCACTATGGTGTCCGCCTATAAAGATTCTATGTCGCATTTTCCATACCGGGAACTAGCAGGTCCGGAATACCTGCCCGTTCGTACGGGGTGTCAATTGAAGGGAGACCTCCGCTATAATTGAGAACGTTGAACGGGATTCCGGAATAATCGACGGTTGTTGGTTGCTCCAATGCCCGCAACATGCCAAACCAACAGGTACAAATGACTCGTCCACCACGTAATGCCACACCAGCCCGAACCCGGATTGCAGATGTTCGCATGCCCAACCGGGAGCATGATCCGTTGGCGTACCTGGAAGAGGGCGTAGTCGTGCAGCCGCACCGGCCGAAGCAGTTCCGCCGTACCAGCAGTCGACGCGGGTTTGTGGCCGCCGGATTAGCCGCCATTGGCGCCACGGCCTGGTTCGGTGTACCGCTGAACACCGAGGGCAAGTTTTTCCCCGGCACCATGGTGCACGATCTCAACATTGCCGAACTCAACCGCCCACAGGCACTGGCACTGATGCAGGCGCATTTTGCCGATTTCGAAAACACCGCCATCGATTTCGTGTTTGAGCGCCAGTTCTGGAATGCCAGTCTGGCCCAGCTCGGATTCGCGATCGATTACCAAACCACCCTCGATACCGCCTGGAACCACGGCCGCGACAGCAGCCGGGTTGATCAGTTCACCAGCGTTATGATCCAGCCCGAGAAGCAATCGTTCCCGGTGGTTTTCACCCAGGATGATGTGCGCCTGCACGAGTACCTCAAGGATATCGGCGGCCAGATTGTGGGTGTGGCACGTGATGCCAGCCTCTACCTGGATGGCGATATCGTGCGGATTAAGCCAAACGANNGCCCAGGCCGTGGTCAGCCAGATCACCGCCGAGACCCTGGAGCCAAAGCGCCAACTGGCGCAAACCATGATTGGCGGCCCGATCCGCATCAATACCGGCCAGGATACCTGGACGATCTCGCAATCTACCCTTCGCGCCGCGCTGGTTCTGCCGGATCTGGGCGTGCTTTCCGATCCCGGTTTCGATGAAAACGTGATTGGCCAGTCGTTGGCTGAAATGGCCGTGGCGGTACAAACGCAGCCGACTGACGCTGTACTGGGCTGGGACAACAGCCTGATGGTGGTGACACCCGATACCAGGGGGCGCGAGCTGGATGTGCCCGGCACGGTGCAGAAGATTGTTACTGCTGCCAGGTCCACCGATGCCCGCACGGTAGACGCCAGCTATCACGAAGTCCTCGCCGAGGTGCGCGCCGATAACCTCGATTCGCTCGGCATTATCGATATGCTCGCCAGCGGCGATTCCAACTTCGATGGCTCATCGTGGGAACGTGCCGAAAACGTGCGTATCTCCGCCGAACACCTCACCCACACGTTGGTTAAACCGGGCGAAACCTACAGCTTCAACCAGGCGATTGGCCCAATTACGCTGGAGAATGGATTCGTTGAAGGCAAGATCATCCGCGGTAGCTGGATTGTCAGCGATATCGGCGGCGGTGCCTGCCAGGCCAGCACCACGGTGTTCCGGGCAGCGTTGAAGGCCGGGCTGCCGATTGATCACACCTATCACCAGTTCCGCCTCGCCATGTACGAGCACGACGGCTGGCCACCAGGCCTGGATGCTGCCATTTTCCAGCCGAACCCGGGCACCAACGATTGGGAAACCGACCTCACCTTTGTGAATGCCACCGAAAATTGGTTGCTGGTAGAGTTTTTCACCTCCGGCGTCATGGCCTATTGCAACATCTATGGCACGCCGCAGGGATGGGATGTCTCGGTTGAGGTGCCCTACATCAGCGAGCCAAAGAAGCCAGATCCGCCGGTGGAAACCGAGGATCCGAAGCTGGCCAAGGATGAACGTCAACAGGTCGGCTGGGCCACCGATGGCTACGATGTGATGGCTCGCCGCACCATCACCAGCAATGGCGAGGTGCTGCAATTCGAGGGCATGTCCAATCCATGGGAGTTCTGGAGCTACTTCCTGCCGCAGCGCGATGAGTACCTCATCGGCCCGGGCACCAAGCGCCAGTTTGATACCGACGACGACAAAACCACCCCAACCCCCAGCCCGGAAGGGTAGTTAGCCACGGTTCCTGTCAGCCCGAGAAATCTTGGAGTAGCGGCGAACCTTTGTGTCCGCCCTCTCACTGTGAAGCCAATCCAAACGTAGTGGCGGACCTGCGTGTCCGCCTGACCCATAAGCGCGTAGCGGCGGACCTGCGTGTCCGCCTAACCCATAGACGCGTAGCGGCGGGCCTCTGTGTCTGCCCTTCTGAGAGTTAGCCGATCCTACAGAGCGGGGACCTGCGTGNNACCCATAGGCGCGTAGCGGCGGACCTGCGTGTCCGCCTAACCCATAGACGCGTAGCGGCGGACCTGCGTGTCCGCCCTCGTTAACAACGGCGATCCAGCTACCATGCACCATCACTATCGGCATTATCCGGATCGTCTTCCCACGACACCGGATTACTGAGGACATATTCGCGAATCCTGTCGAGATCGGCGTCATTGCGCACAATATGATCCCAATATTGAGGCTGCCAAAACTGTTCATCAAATCTCGGCCATCCCGATTGCTTGACGCCACGAATATATGCATTGGTTGTCTGGGATTTGAACCACCGCATGATATCGCCAAGCGAGTGCGGGCTTGCTTCCAACATTGAGGTAGGACGAACATGGAGAATGCCATGAAAATGATTCGGCATGATGACGTACTCGTCGAGTAGCACGCCGGGGAACTTGTTCTGCAACTCCCGCCAAAAATGATCCACCATGGTTCCCGCATCGGATAGATCCATGGCTCCATCTTTCACCCGCCCGAGAAGATGATCACGGTGATGGATGACAACCGTGACGAAATAGGCACCGTCCTGATGGTAGTCAAAGAGGCTGGCACGCATTGGCTTACGCCTGCATACGTTTTGATCAGACATGCCGACCTCCGAAATGTTCAGGCGGTGTCCTGGCCAGGGCGGACACACAGGTCCGCCACTACGCACGCTCTGGCCAAGGCGGACGCACAGGTCCGCCGCTACGTATCAACCCCTACTCGTACGTTTCCCACCGCACCAACTCATCCAGCGGCAGTCGCCCCGGTCGGGGGCCAGCAGGACGCGGATCCTTGCTGGTGACAAAGGGGCCGATCGCGACCACGCTGCGCAGCGTGCTGCCTTCCGGCACATGCAGCAGCGCCTTGGCCTTGGCCTCACGCTCGGGTTCGCCGAACCAGGCGGTGCCGGCACCGAGATCGAGCATGCTGGCGGCAATCATCAGCCGCTCGGTGACACGGCCTTCGTCATAGGCTTCGTGTTGCAGGTTGTGACCCGGACTCACCAGCGCGATCACCAGCGCGGCGTCGGCAACCCAGGTGATGTTCTCGCGCAGCGCGGCCAACTGTTGCAACACGGCCTTATCGCGCACAACCACGAATCGCCACGGCTGCATGTTGCGGCTCGAACCGGTCCAGCGGGCGATTTCCAGCAGCTGGTGCAATTGGTCGTCGCTCACCTCGCCCGGCACATATTGCCGCACCTGGCGGACCTTACGGATGGTTTCGAGGGCATCGGCGGTGGTGGTGATCTCGCTCATGTGTTTTCTCCTTTACCGGTCATCCGGCGGCATTTCCTCGGGGCAATGATTCTGATAATACGGGCAATACCGACAGTACCAGCCGGGTGTCGCCCGCCATTCAGTCTCCGTTGCCATTGCCTCCATTTGTTCCAGAATACCCGGCCAGGCGTGATTGCAGTGTTCTACCGACACATCCACGTCGTCCGGATACCCGTGATCCAGCCAAAACCAGCTGAATTGCACCTGCGCGGCGCTGGCATTGCCCGTCCATTCTTGCAGCTTGTCTCGCGTGACAAACCGATGAATCACCGGCACATCGGGTTCCGGATACACGCTCCCGGTTTTCCAATCGATGATATGAATGATCGCTTCGCCCTCGGAGTTTGTGCGGCGGACGATGAGATCGGGTTTGGCCGTGAGCTTGTACGGCGCCCTGGCCGGGAAGAGATGGAATTCGCGATATTCCTGCTTCTCGATCAACAGGAACTCTTCCACATTCAGTCGCGTCAGGTACCGCTGGCCGCGCCGCACCCACTGCACCACCAGTTCGATATCGGCATTGCGCGCCTCTTCGCTCGGGTATTCGGGAATCGGCAGCTTCATGCGCGCGACGAAGCGGATCTGGTCATCAGTCAGCAGCGATGCGCCCACCTTCATCTGCTGGGCAATCCTCCCCAGCGCATCGTGCGTGGCGTTGCCCATGGCAAACGTGCGAATCCATTTATCAGGCGGATCAACATTCTGCAGGTAACGCAGCTTGTTGCGGAACTTGCACTGCCCAAACGCCTTCAGCGAACTTGGCGACATCACGATGTGATTCGGCCATTGCCAGAGACGATCGTCATCGGCCATCAGTTCACCTCCAGCCAGTCCGAGGGGATCGGCAGCGAGATATCGCTCCAGCCCAGCCAGCAGATCGCGAATCCACCGAGGAGCGCAATGATAATCGCCGCCGGTGGGAGAACGCGCTCCGGGTCTTTCGGCCAAAACGTCAGTGCCAGTGCCGCCAGCATCAGTGGCCAGATCGGCATTGATCCCACCGATTCCAGCCCGAACAGGGCGAGGCCGGCACTCCAGCCGATGCCGTTCCAGAGCAGGATGTGGCCGAACGCATCCAGCACTTCCACCAGCGGACCGATAGCCGAGGCCACCAACAACCAGCCAGTGATGGTATACAACCACCGTTGCGGCGCGAACTCGATGGTATCCACCTGAGTGAGCAGCAGCATACTCAAACCAGCAGCAAGGGCGAACGCGGCCGCCATCCAGCCATGGCGCAATCGCGCCAGATCAGGCATTTACGACTTTCCGAATCTCCATCACCGTGCGCATCAACATCGTAATCCGAATAGGATCGCCAATCTGCAGGTCGATATCAAACGCATCGGACGGCAGCTGGCACTGGTGGATCGTTTCGGGATCGCCATCGATATGGAAGAACAAGCGGGCATAGAGTTGCCCGTGAATGGTGTAATCCTGCCGACCTTCAAGCGTGCCAAACGATTCCATATCTGCTCCAAACCGGAACTACGCGCCGTTCAAACCGTTGTTGCTCTTATCATAGTCTCGTAACGTACGGCATGCGCATGGCAGCCATGCCGCCAAAGGGAGTTCCAACCCGTGTCAAACCCACAACCGGCCTGCGGCAATTGTGGCCAGCCTGTAGCCACCAGCGATATCACCTGCCCCCATTGCGATGCCCTGCTGGCTGCCTACGCCTCACCGGCCGGATCGACCACCGCGTACGCCTACGATCCGAATGCCGCTGTCGTCGATGCCTTCGCGCCCGCCGACATGAGCGCGCCCCCACCACCCCCGCCAATTGAGATTGCCGATGCGGTGGAGGCGGTCTCCTCGGCACCGCGGCCGCTGTTCGATACGAACCTGACCGTGGAGGATATTGCCCGCGCAGCCGACAACGATCACGACGAGCCGCTGGTACTGGTGAAGGACGAGAAGGCCGCCGCAACCAGAACATTTGCTGTGCCGGATTACGCCCGCCCGCCCGCCGATGCCGCCCCGGTACCAATGCTGGAAGATGTTGAGGCCGGCACGATTGCCCCCGTAGAGGAGCCGCAATCTCGCCCGGCCCCACCGACTGCCCCTGCAAAGAAAACCGCCCCGGCCAAGGCCATTCGAAACAACGCCGCGTCGCCACCGCCAGAGGAGCGAGGCGAAAGCTGGTTGTATGACCTCAGCCGCAATGCACCCACACCCAACGCCGCCAAACCGGTACGCGAGCGCAGAAATCGGCCCGAGCCGGCGCGCACCACCACCCTGCCCCCATCAACGGATCGTGAGCGCGGTCGTACCGAGGACTACCTGCGCAAGCTGCACGAGCAGACTGGCTACGATGCTACTGCCGCCCAGCGTTCCCAACCGGTGGACACTCGCAAATCATGGTCGCCCACCAGTACCAGGGGCAAGGACGCGGCCGATGTGGCTGCCTCGTTGGAGAAATCACGCAAGGGCTGTTCAACCCTGCTGATCGCGGTGCTCTTCTTCATGTGGCTGGGTGTGGTTGGTGGCATCGTCACCGGCGATCTCAATCCCGGCCTGTTGATGTTCGCCGTGGCCCTCACCTTGCTGGCGCGATTCCTCAGCAAGCCACTCCCCACCTTGAGGAAGAAATGATCGATTCCGGTACCATCGCCGCGATTGCCACCCCAATTGGCGAGGGTGGCATTGGCGTCATCCGCATTAGTGGCGATGAAGCCACCGATATCGCCAAACGGATATTCCGTAAACCGGCGGGTTCGCGTATTGATTTCGATACCCTCGACTCGCATACCCTTCATTACGGAAAAATCGTAGACGGCGACCGCGTTGTCGACGATGTCCTCCTTGCGTGGATGAAAGGTCCGCACACCTACACGCGCGAAGACACCGTAGAGATCAGTTGCCATGGCGGTCCGCTGCCACTACGAGAGGTATTGCGTGTGGCGCTGGCCGCAGGAGCACGTCCCGCCGAACGCGGCGAGTTCACGTTGCGGGCGTTCCTAAACGGTCGCCTCGATCTCACCCAGGCAGAAGCTGTACTGAACGTGATCGGCGCCCAAACATCGGAGAGCCTGCGTCTGGCGGTGAACGATCTGGCCGGCGATCTCTCCGCCCGCCTCGCTCCCGCCAGCACGGCGCTGGTGCGGCTGCTGGCCTACCTCGATGCCAGTGCCGATTTCCCGGACGATGAGATCGAGACCTCNNTTGGTCGGGCGGCCGAATGTCGGCAAGAGCAGCCTGCTGAATGCACTGTTGCGCAGCGATCGCTCGATTGTGACGCCGATCGCCGGCACCACCCGCGATGTCATCCGCGAATCGATCAACCTCGGCGGTATCGCGGCTACCTTGCTGGATACCGCCGGGATTGTGGCCACCGAGGATGTGGTGGAGCGCATCGGCGTGGAACGGAGTCGACAGGCACTGGCGACTTCCGCGCTGGTGGCGTTTGTGGTGGATGGATCGATGCTGCCCTCAGCCAACGATCTCGAGATCGCGCAGGTGCTGGCCAACCGGCCCGCCGATCAACGCACACCCGTGGTGCTGGTGGTGAACAAGCAGGACCTGCCGCAGCAATCCCAGCAGGAAATTCTTCAGTTGCTGCCGGATGCAGCGGTTGTTTCGGTGAGTGCCAGCCTCGGCACCGGCATCGAGGCGCTGGAGCAGGCATTCTCTGCCTCCCTGATGGCTGATGCGCACGCGCAACCGTCGCTGGTGAATGCCCGCCAGCGGGCTGCGCTTGATCGCGCCCATGCCCATGTCCACGATGCGATTGAGGCCCACGCCGCCGGCGTGCCGCAGGATTTGCTCGCCACCTCGGTGCGGGCGGCGCTGCATGCCGTTGGCGAGGTCACGGGCGAAAACGTGGACGAGGCCGTGCTGCTGGAGATTTTCTCCACGTTCTGCATCGGGAAGTGAGCGGCTACGTATAGCCAGGTCCAGGGGAAATGTAGACCCGGACCTCGACCCGCAGGTCGAGTTGTCCGGGTTCTGCGTTGGAGTCGAATACTTGCGCGCCCGGACGTAGAGGACTGACGGTAACGGAACGCCAAACCCGCCCGATGTCCGATCTGAGGATCGGCCAGGACGGGTCTCCATTTGGTTGAGGTGTTTTGCGCAGCCAGCGCTCATCACAACGCCCGGGTATGTAACCCGGGCCTGCGCCAAGCGGAATTTTCGCCTACGCTACGTCGCTGCCGGCACTCCACTGCATGGTGATCAGGCCGTAATACGTTCCCTCGGCGGCCATGAGCTCGTCATGGGTGCCCATTTCGATGATCCGGCCCTGGTCCATCACCACCACGCGNNTCCAGCAAGCGGAGCAGTGCATCCTGGATCAGCTTCTCGGTCTGGGTGTCGATGGAGCTGGTGGCCTCATCGAGGATCAAAATCCGTGGATCGGCCAGCAACGCCCGCGCGAATGAGATGAGCTGCCGCTGCCCCACGCTCAGGCTGACACCACGCTCCTGAACCTCGGTATCGTAGCCATCGGGAAGTGTCTCAATAAAGTCGTGCGCGCCCACGTCCCTGGCTGCCTGCTGGATCTGCTTCAGCGTCGCGCCCGGGCGGGCATAGGCGATATTCTCGCGAATGGTGCTGCCAAACAGGAACGTATCCTGCAGTACGATCCCGAGCTGGCTACGCAACGATTGCTGGGTGACACTGCGAACATCGATATCATCGATGGTGATGCTGCCATCCCACACATCGGCGAAGCGCATCAGCAGGTTCACCATGCTGCTCTTGCCGGCGCCGGTTTCGCCGACAAATGCCACGGTCTCGCCCGGGTTCACGTGCAGGTTGATATCGAACAGGATCTGCTTGCTGCCGTATCCGAACTGCACGTTGGTGTAATCGACCTTGCCGGTGATGGCGGGCAGCTTGCCAGCGTTGGGAGCGTCCTTCACATCGGGCTGCACATCCAGCACCTCAAAAATGCGCTCGCCGGCCGCCATGGCGCTCTGCATGGTGCTGTACTGCTGGCTGAGTTCGCGGATCGGCGCGAAGAAGCGATCGATCATGGCGACGAACAGCACCAGTTGGCCCAGCGACAACGTCTCGCCAAAGATCATCCGTCCACCCACATACGTGATGGCGGCGGTGCTGGCGGCACTGAGGAAGTTCACCGTCGGGAACAGCATGCTGCTGTATCGGGCCGCTTCCAGGCTGGCATCGAGGTTATCGCCATTGAGGATGCGGAAGTAGCGACGGTTCTCGCGTTCGCGCACAAAGCTCTGCACCACGCGCATACCGGCAATGCTCTCGGCGAGGTTGGCATTCACGATACCGATGGTGCGGCGGGTCTTGCGATAGGCGGATTTGGCATACCCCTGCCAGATGCGCATGATCACCACCATGATCGGCAGCACCGCGAAGCTGAGCAGCGCCATCTTCCAGTTGGAGATCAGCATGATCACGATGATCCCCAGCAGCACCAGCACATTGCTGATGATGCCGATCACGGTATCGCTGAACAGCTCCTGGATTACCGCGACATCGTTCTGGATCCGCGTCATCACCGCACCGACGCCACGCTTGTCGATGTAGTTAATGCTCAGGTTCTGCAGGTGGCGGAACATGCGATTGCGCATATCAAACACCACCCGGTTCCCCAGCCATTGGGTGGTGTAGAACTGTCCCCAATTGCTGAGGAAGCGGATAATGACGGTAACGATGTAACTCGCCCCGATCACATGAATCACCCGCATGCCCTCATCGGCTTCAAGGGCATCAATCGCGCGGGCGAACAGCCACGGCAGCAGCAAATCGGCCAGCGTGCCGATGATAACCAGCACCGTGGTGATAAAGAGGGTCTTGCGATAGGGCAGCAGGAAACCGACCAGCCGACGCGCGATCCGCGAATCATAGGCCTTGCCGAGGAGTTCATCGTCTTGCGCCACACGTATCTGGCCCATTATTCGCCCTCCCCGGGTGTGGTGGCGACGGCCGCCGTTTCTTCTTCTTCAGATTCGACATCGATCACGAGATCGGCGGCATCCTCTTGCTGCAGCGCCCACAACTCGGCATAGAAGCCATCGGGCTCGGCCAGCAAGGATGCATGCGTGCCGCGTTGACTGATGGTGCCGCCGTCGAACACCAGGATCTGGTCGGCGTCCTTTACGGTGCTGAGTCGCTGGGCGATAACGATGCTGGTGCGGCCCTGCATCAATGTGCGCAGCGCCACCTGGATATCGTGCTCGGTTTCGCTATCCACGCTGGCGGTGGCATCATCGAGGATGAGAATGCGGGGATCGATCAGTAACGCCCGCGCAATCGAGAGCCGCTGCTTTTGGCCACCACTGAGGGTGACCCCGCGCTCGCCAACCACCGTGTCGTAGCCATTTTCCTGGTTGAGGATGAACTCGTGCGCCTGGGCAGCCTCGGCGGCGGCCTGGATTTGCGCAAAGGTCGCGTTTGGCTGACCGTAGGCGATGTTCTCGCGGATGGTCATGCTGAACAGGAAGCTATCCTGCATCACGATACCCACCTGACGACGCAGCGACGCGAGATCGAGCGACCGCACATCATGGCCATCTATGGTCACCGACCCGCTGGTGGCATCGTAGAATCGCGGAATCAGCCCGATCACGCTGCTTTTTCCGGCTCCGGTATGGCCCACCAACGCCGTCACCTGGTTTGGCTTGGCGACAAAGCTGATATCGTGCAACGCCTCGGCGCCGCGCTTCTGGTAGCGGAAGCTCACGTTGTGGAATTCCACCTCGCCCTGCAGTTCCACCTCCTTGGCATCATCGGCGTTCCTGATGGTTGGTTTGGTATCGAGGATCTCGAAAATGCGCTCGCCGCTGGCAATGGCGCGGGCGATGCGGTTCACTACAAACCCAAGCCAACGCACCGGATCCTGCAGCATGGCGGTGTAGCGCTCGAACGCCACCAATGTGCCGAGGGAAATCCGCCCGTTCATCACCATCCAGGCGCCCAGCCAAACCACACCGGCCACCGAGATGCCGTTGGCAGCGATGGTCATGGGGAAGCTGAAGCTGAAACGCTTGGCAGCGTGCATGTTGCGCACAAAGAGTTCGTCCAGCTCTTCCTCAAACCGATCGCTCTCCGCCTTTTCCTGGGCAAAGGCGCGTACTACGCGGCCACCGGCGACGTTCTCTTGCAAGGCGCTGGTCATGACGCCAAATTGTTGCTGCACGCGCAGGAACATCGGCCGAATGGTGACCGAGAAGCGCACGCTCCACAGCAACATCATCGGCACGGTACTGAGCGCGACCAGCGCCAGCAGCCAATCGAAGCGGATGAGGATAATGGTGACGAAGAACACGATGCCCACGGTTTGCACAATTGCCCGCAGGGCAAACATCAGCATTCCGCGGATGTTATTGATGTCTTCCGTGGCCCGGCTCATCAATTGGCCGGATTGCGATTTGTCGTAAAAGGAAAATGGCTGGCTCTGGAACGAATCGTACAGTTCGTCGCGGAGATCGTTGCCCACCTGTTCGGCCAGCGCATTGGTGCCGTAGGTGCGGATGTACATGAAAATGCCCTGCAGGATGGCGAAAACCACAATCAGCAGGGTGGTTCGGGTGAGGTAATCAAGATCGCGATCGAGGATACCGTTGTCAATCGCCCGCGCCAGCAGGATCGGAATCGCCAGCTGGAAACCCATGCCGATAAACAGCGCCGCATACACCGTAACCAGCCGCCATTTGTATGGCTTCAGGTACGAGAGAATGCGAAACAGGATTTTCACGCGCAGATCTCCGGGGGACTACGGGCAGGACTACCCGGCCTTTGAGTGTACCGCAGGTGTTGAACCGCGCAACAGAACGGGGCACACCCGCAAGCCAGGCATGCCCCATCACCAAAGCAGGTGTATCGACCTAGCGCCGGCTAAGGCCCTTGCTGGTATGGGCAAAGCGGCGGTGATAGCCACGCTCCGGAAGCAAATCTTCCTCGGTGGCGGCGGGGACATCACGCTCGGTGGTATCAGTGGTCACCACAGCGGTGTCGCCCAATACCTGCACCACCAGCGGATGCTCGCGATTGAGCTCGGTGGTCACCAGTTCCTGCCCCTGGCCATTGATGGTCTGGCGCTTGGTGAGCACACCCTTGCGCAGGAACTCCATCACCTTCGCCTCGATGTGCTCGCTGGCCAGCAGCGATCGATCGAGGAAGCGCCACAGCGTGCGGCTCATGTGGCTTTGGGTAGGCACAAAACCGTCGTGCAATTGGCGGATGTAGGTATCAATCGCCTCAATCACCGCCGCATCTACATCGGCGCTCGGCTCCATCTCGATCATGTCGGCTTCGCCGGCCGCCGCTACCAACTCGGGACTCACCGAGCCCGGTACGCCCGCGATGATCACGCGCTTGCCGAGGCGATTCCGCAAGGTGGTGACGAGGCGGATGAAGTCCTTATCGCCACTAAAGATGAGGAAGGTATTGATATCGGGCCGCACCAGGGCGGTGTTGATGATATCTACCGCCATATTCAGGTCGCTGCGGCTGGTGTAGCGCTCGCGGCCGGAGGCATCGGTCACGCGCTTGGCCGGGTAGTGGAAGGCCTCAAATCCCGCCACATCGAGGCGGGTGCGCACCGCATCGGGATGCTGATCGAAATCGGCATAGGCTCGAGCCACACCCATCAGGCCGTGCTTCATCGCCATATCGCGCCACAACAGTGGATCGGGCTCGCGACCAAATGAATTAATGGTGGAGTAGCGAATATTCTCGAAATCTACAAACACTGCGAGTTCGCCGGCATCTACAGATACAGCCAGCCCTTGCGTCATATCAGTCACCAGGCACCTCAAACACTTAGTTCACATATGCGGCTACATATTGCCGCTTGCCGCGTGGGAACATCTTTATCCACGCTGGCATTACACCTATCTGGGTGCAAGTGTACTCGGTGTGCGCGCGCATTTCTGGCCGACGATCACAGATGCCAAAACTCAATGTCGCTGACTGTATCAATAACTTAACCCCGGTGTTATTATGGCGCTACTGTTACCGGTGGGTAGCGCAGGAATTCGCCTGATCGTGTTGCCGACGTGTCGCCTGATGGCGATACCCGAATCACGTTTCAGGTGCTGGGGGGAATTGAATAATGAGTAAGAGCTTGGCCCATCGCCTGCAAGCGGTGGTAACAGTTGTGCTGTTTGCGTTTCTGTTTCCGGCATCCGCCATGGCCGCCTGGGATGGTAGTGGTGTAGCCAC
>DJVD01000280.1 GCA_002440805.1 Chloroflexi bacterium UBA6265 | reverse complement strand
AAGGCGGTGGCCGGCGGCGGCGGCAAGGGCATGCGCAAGGTCGAGCAGCCCGAGGCGTTTGCCGAGGCGCTCGCGGCCTGCCGGCGCGAGGCCATGGCGGCCTTTGGCAACGCGGACGTCCTCCTGGAGAAATGGATCGATAATCCGCGGCACATCGAAGTGCAGGTATTCGGCGACGGGCACGGCGAGGTCGTGCACTTGTTCGAGCGCGACTGCAGCCTGCAGCGCCGCCACCAAAAGGTAGTCGAAGAGGCACCGGCCCCCCACCTCCCTGACCGTGTTCGCAAAAACCTGCTCCGCGCTGCCGAGAAGGGCGCCAAGGCAGCGGGATACTGGAGCGCGGGCACACTCGAGTTCCTGTTGGATACCGAGGGCCGTTTCTACTTCATGGAAATGAATACGCGAATCCAGGTGGAGCACCCAATTACCGAAGAAGTGACCAGCCTTGACCTGGTGGGCTGGCAAATTCGGATTGCCGCCGGCGAGCGCCTCACCCTCAAGGAGGAGGACTACCGTACACGCGGCCATAGTATCGAGTGCCGCATTACGTCCGAGGATGCAGCCAACGATTTCCGGCCCAGCGTTGGCAAAATCGAAACCTACGTCGCTCCGGGCGGACCGGGCGTACGCGTGGATTCGCATCTCTTCCCAGGGTATTCGATCCCACCGTATTACGATTCGCTGCTGGGCAAAATCATCACCTGGGGTGCAACCCGCGAACAGGCGGTGGCCCGTATGAACCGAGCCTTGCGGGAAACCGTGCTTACGGGCGTCAAGCACACCATTCCCTTCCACCAGGAGATCATGGCCGATCCTCTCTTCAAGGCGGGCCAGGTCCACACCGGCTTCATCCCGGAGTTCTTCGATCGCCGTGGTGACAAGCTGTTCTCAGACGATGTTCTCGACGAGGAGGACCTGTAGTGACCGATAACAAATCTGCATCCAACAAGGCTGAGGTAACCACCACTGTGCCGATCAATTCCGAAACCGATGTCAAAGGCACAGTGCGGATTGCGCCAACCGTGCTCATCCAACTGATTGAAACCACCGTGGGCGATATCGACGGCGTGGTTGCCATCACGTCGCGGCGCGGCAAGAAACGCGACGAAGAGATCACTGGTCGGGCCTTCGACGATGGCAAAGTGCGCGTTGTGGTTGATGGCGACCAGATCGATGTTGATATTGCGGTCACGCTCCTCGCGGGACACGATGTGGCGTCGGTCACGGAGGAAATCCGCCGCGATGTCGGCGTCGCCGCTGGCCGCATGCTGGGCATGACCGTCCGCTCCGTCGATATCTTCGTCGATAACTTCGCGACGGGTGACGCATAAATGTCGGCGAATCCAGAGAAAACCAGTGGGACAAAGAAACCTCGCCCTCAGCATGGGCGCCGGGCCAACCGCGATTTCGGCAAGGGTGCATATGTCGAGCGATCGAGCTCGCGTCACCAGGGCCGCGTCCTGGCGATGCAAACACTCTTCGAAATCGACAACTCGGAGCACGACATTGATGAGGTGATCAGTCGTATTCATTTCGAGGAGACCCAGCTGCCAGAGAGCGTGCTGGAAACAGCAGATTCCGATGAGCAGGCGATAGACGACGTTCCGGTCGACGTTGCCCGGCATGCCGAAGCGCTCACGCGTGGAACGTTCGCCCACCTCGAAACCATCGATCCCGTCCTCGCCAAAGCCGCACCGGCGTTCCCGATTAACCAGATCGCCGCGGTGGACCGCAGCGTTCTCCGGCTGGCAATTTACGAGCTCTATCATCAGCCCGATGTGCCTGTGGGCGTGGCGATCAATGAGGCGGTTGAAATCGCCAAACGCTTCGGCGGGCCCAACAGCAGCAAGTTCGTTAATGGCGTGCTCGGTACCATCAGTAAACAACTACCGAAAGAACGCAATCCCGCCAAGGCCTAAGGTCGACGCTCTGCCTGCTTGCGGGTATGCTTTCACCATCGAATATGGCAGGATATAAACAACCTGTGAAATTCGGTGATCAAATCGAGAACACTGGCTGCCCAATTCGACGTGAATTGAGGCAGATTGATATCAGGAGGAAGACTTCAATGGCAACTACTCTCGAGCGCGTTCAGGCGATCGTAGTGGACCGACTCGGCGTTGAGGCCGATCAGGTCGTGGAATCCGCCGAGTTCATCGGCGATCTCGATGCCGATTCGCTGGATCTCGTCGAGGTCATCATGGCCATGGAGCAGGAATTCGACCTCGAAATCAAGGACGAAGACGCCGAGAAGATTCGCTCCGTTGGTGACGCTGTCAAGTACATTAACGAGCATGCCGGCGCCTAATTGGGGCAGGAAATTTGATCACGGTTCGCAGATTCCGCCCCTGTTGCGGTAATCGAATCGTGTATCATATGCGGGTGATTGTGCCGGTTATGGCATAGTCACCCGTATTGATTTTGCGAGTGAACGACCTTGCGGCCACTGCTCTGCTTTCATGGCCGAGCACTTGCCACCCGCGTGTGGTAGCCGACGAACCGTGTATCCATCCTGGTCGTCCTTCAGCGTCGCTGAGATACATGGTCCGAACCTCGCGCCAGAACGTTCTCACAAGGAGCCTTCGACCATGGCGCGTTCCCTGAAAAACTACCGCCCGAAAATTTCCCGGCCCAGAATACCAGACTGGTGGAGCGCAGAATCCGACGCGCCCGACGTTTTCGAGGAGATGACGCTCCAGGAGCACCTCGAAGAATTTCGCGATCGCATCATCAAGATGCTGTTCGCGATTGTGCCGGCGTTCATCATCGGCTGGATTTTCTCCGACAATGTGCTGAACGATATCAGGGAAAAATCCAATGTGGATGAGGGACTGCAGACCCTTGCCGCTACCGATCCGCTCGGGATTTCATTCCAGATTTCGCTCTATATCGCCATTGCGATCACGATGCCGATCATTCTCTATCAGTTCATTGCATTCCTGATGCCCGGCATGACCCGGAAAGAAAAGAAGTTTCTCTTTTCCTCCATGCCGTTCATCTTCATCCTGTTCATCACTGGCGCTTCGTTCGGGTATTTTGTCGCCGCTCCGCGAGCGCTCGAATTCCTGTCCGGATGGAATAGCGACATCCTCAAATGGGAACTCACGGCCCAGAATGCGGTGACCTTCTTCCTCCGCCTTGTGCTTGGAGTCGGCATCGGGTTCCAGCTGCCAATTGTTGTTTTCGTTCTCACCAAACTCGGCATCGTCAGCGTGAAGCAGCTGCGGAAGTGGCGCAAATACGCGTATCTGCTGCTGATGGTCGCAGCCGCCATCATCACGCCTACCCCGGATCCAATTAACCTGGCCGTGGTGGCCATCCCGCTGATCATGCTCTACGAACTGGCCATCATTATCTCCTCGGTATTCGGCAAGACCATTATTCGCGACCAGGAACGGGCGGAAATGGAAGCAAAACGCGAGCGGACCGAGCTCGACGTAGGCAACATCTAGTTGCATCACAAAGGGCCGGCGGATTTCTCCACCGGCCCTTTGTTGTGTACGTGTTACTCCAGTCCAAGCGTTTTCTCGTTCGCGGCCGGTACGAGGATGGTGCGCTCGTTGCGATAGGTGACCATGCCGGGGCCGGCTCCGCGAATCTTACGCACATGGCGACGCTGTGTGACATCCACTTCGACGTTACCACCATCCCGGGCCTGGCTGTACCAGCCAGCCAAACCGGCGGCGCGCTCCACCAGGTGCTTCTCCGGATCGTCTCCAGGCACGCGTGTGCGCAAAATCACGTGGCTACCTGGCACACCACGCGCATGCAGCCACCAATCATCGGCGTGCGCAATCTCGAAGGTAACCTGCTCGTTCTCACGCCCTGACTTGCCGATGTAATACAGGTTGCCGTCATCGTCGGTGAGGGGACTCACCTTCCGATTCGCCTGCTTCTTGCTTGCCTGGTGACCTTTGTTTTGCTTGCCGCTTTCCCATCGTGGCCGGGTGCCAATGCTGCCCTGCTCGACGAATTCCTGGCGAATCGCCTCGATGGCGGCAAACCCCTCGGCCTCGCCAGCCATCCATTTCAGCTGCTCAAGGTACTGCAACTCCGCAGTAGCGGTAGCAATACGTTCAGGTAGCTGTTCGCCGGCCTTCTGGCTTTTGCGATAGTCCTCGAAATACTCCGCTGCCACTTCTTTCGGGTCCTTGGCCGGGTCGAGAGGTATCCGCTCTTCACCCGCCTCGGTCTCGACAACCAATTCCGTATCACCCGGCTGGATTTGCCATAAATACGCGTAGATCGCATCCCCCCAACGACGCAAACGCTCGACATCAAGGCTGCGCTCATGTTGTTGCTTCAGGCTGTGCAATCGGGTGCCCACGCTTTGCAGGGCGCGATCGATGTTTTGCACCAATTGGGCGCGACGTTGGGCATGATCCCTGGGTGTTTCCACGCCGCTCGCGGCCTGGGCCATCTCGATCGCGCGCGAGATACTGGGAGCATCGACTTCTTCGGCATCGACGGCAAGGTGGGCCATTGGCAGGGCTCCGTAGCCGATGGGCAAGTCGTCTCGCTCATACACCTTTGGATCCCACGTACCGGTGAGCATGGGCTGATAGAGGGACCGCAACACCCGGGCTAATTCTGTCGCAGACTCGGGTTCGATCTGCGAGACTGTCGCCCTGGCATCGCCGGCG
This sequence comes from Chloroflexi bacterium UBA6265, assembly GCA_002440805.1. GTDB lineage: Bacteria > Chloroflexota > Chloroflexia > Thermomicrobiales > UBA6265 > UBA6265. Next base: position 15,682 of record DJVD01000280.1, on the reverse strand, counting down.
ACGCGGAATACTACTTCCCGCGCTGTTTGCGGGCTCATCGAGCGGAACCCACGAACCAGGACCTTATCCAGCGTTTCGGTGGGCTTGGAATTGAGCAGGAGTTGCTCCATCGTGACTGAGGTGACCTGGCGGGGATCGGGCTTGTCCGGCGGAGGCGGGAGTTCGTAGACCCGCTTGGGCAACACCGGGCGAACACGACTCATGGATGGCGTCACCCGTTTGGCGCTTTCGCGCACGAGGCCATCCGCATCGACCAGTATCAGGTTGCTGTGGCGACCCATGATCTCGATCACCAGGTCGAGTTTGGTGACATTGCTGCCGCTCCAGATATCGTCGGCATCCTCTTCGTCGTCCGGCAATTCCTCGCCGGCTGGACCCATGCGCTTGGCAATACTGAGGGTAATGATGCGCTCCAGCGGCGGCTGGGCGATGTCGGTGATAAATCCGCCACGCACATATTTCCGCATCAACTGGCTGAAAGGCGTGATCAGGTTAGGATCCGAGCTGGGCATGGAAGAAACCAGGTGGACGCGTGGATTCTCGGCATTGGCACTGGCGATTAAATGCCAACGTTTGCCCTGGGCGTAAATTTCTGCCCCGATCGTGAGGGCATCGACCATTCCCAATCGCTGGATTCGGCCATCCAGTATCGTGCGGCGGAGCTCTTCCACTACCGCTCCGGTTGTCAGTACATCGAACATAAAACTACCCACCAGACGCTGTTTCGCGGTATTCTCTTGCAACGATCATCGCACGCCCGCGATGTGACCGCCAAACGCCAGGAGCATAGAGCATTGTCGACGCCGGAGCAGTCTCTCACCAATCAGAATCCGCAACTGCATCATTTGTATGCGGAGGGAAACGAACTGATTGAGGACATTCGGTCGCGCAATGCGCCGCGAATTTACATCATCTCCGGGCCCAGCGGTGTCGGCAAGGATACCGTGATCGAGCAGCTACGCGAGGCCTTCCCGAACGCCCAGTACGTGGTCACGGCGACTACCCGTCCTATGCGCAACGGCGAAATCGACGGCGTTCATTACCAGTTCATGAGCAAGGAAGATTTCGTCGCCGGCATTGGCGCCGATGCGTTTATCGAGAACGCACTTGTGTACGACAACCATTACGGCGTGCCGAAGCAACCGATCCTGGACGGCCTCAAGGCCAACCGGGATGTCATTATCAAGGTGGATGTAAAGGGCGCCGCCACCCTGCGTCGACTCATCACAAACACGATCAGCATCTTCCTCGCCCCGGAAAGCATGGAAGCCCTGCTCACCCGACTACGCGATCGCAAGAGCGATGATCCGGATGTGCTGATGAAGCGCTTCCGCACCGCCAGTGCCGAGTTGGCAGAAGTAGCGGAATTTGACTACGTGGTCTTCAACGAGGATGAGCGCCTGGATGCCGCCGTGAATTCGATTGTGAACATCGTTCACGTCGAGCGCCTGAAGGTGAACCGCCCCGAAATCCTGGTGCCATAGCTCCAGCTTCGAAGACTAGTCCTCCACGATCCAAAGGTCGTTCTGCTTGTCCTCAATCCGGTCGGTAAACAATATCCCGTCGAGATGATCGATCTCGTGTTGCAGCGCCACGGCAAGATAGCCATCGGCTTTAATGCGAACGGGACGATTCTCCATGTCAATAGCCTTGACGGTGACATTCCAGGCGCGGGTGACATTCCCGGCGATACCGGGCATGCTCAGGCAGCCCTCAGCACCGGTCTGTTCGCCCGTGGCTTTCACAATTTCCGGATTAAGGAGCATCAGGCTGGTTTCCTCGATGCCATCTTCCTCATCCTCGGGAATGTGAACCGTAATCAGGCGAATGCTTTTGCCGACTTGTGGCGCGGCCAGGCCGACGCCGGGCGCATCCAGCATCGTCTCGAACATATCCAGTGCGAGCTTGCGTACACCTTCGTCCACCTTGCGCAGCTTGATCGCCTTTTTGCGCAGCACCGGATCGGGTTCTTTGATAATCGTGAGAATTGCCATTATGCAGTGAACTCCAGAAAGCAATGATACGGCCGCCCTGGGACGGCACCACGCCAAATTGTAACCTACAGCATGCTTTCAGGATCGATATCCACCACCCAGCCTTGCCGACGCGGCAGGTCGTTGAGCACATCCTCCATCTGGGTAGTTCGAAGCACGATCTGCCACTGATATTGATTACGGATCTTGGCCACAAACGCCGGGGATGGGCCCAACAGTTCCATTTCGATGTGATTGCGATAGGCATGGCTGGCAAGTGCCCGGGCCATCAGACCCGCTTCCAGCGCGGCGGCCTCCTCGGAATCGGCGCGTACGACAAACCGTGCCAGCCTGTGCATGGGCGGGAAGCGGAATCGCTCCCGAAACCCGATCTCCTCAGCATAGAAGCGATGGTAATCGTGCTGGCTGGCCGACTGCACCGCGTAGTGATCCGGCGTATATGTTTGCAGCACCACAATGCTGCCGGGGCCGCGACGCCCCGCCCTGCCTGCGACCTGCGTTAGCAACTGGAAAGTGCGTTCGGAACTGCGGAAATCTGGCAGGTACAGCATGCTATCGGCCTGCACCACACCGATAGTCGTGACCCGCGGCAGGTCAAACCCCTTGCTCACCATTTGTGTGCCGACAATGATATCGACATGATGCTGTTCGGCTCGCTCAAGCAAGACGCGAAAGCCAACCTGACGCACAGCATCGGCGTCCCAGCGCATCACCCGGGCAGCGGGGAACCGTTGCCGCACCGTTTCCTCCACCCTCTGGGTTCCTGCACCAAGGAAGTCGAGCCGACCATCGCATTCCGGGCAGCGTACCGGCGGAGGCATGCGATGGTCGCAGCGATGACACACCATCAGTCGCATATCGGCGTGGTACACCAGCGGGATATCGCAATTAGGGCACACGATCCGATGGCCGTTATCACGACAAATGGCCACCGTACTCATGCCACGCCGGTTCAATAGCACAATGCTCTGTTCCTGTGCCGCCAGCGAGCGCTCAATCTGCACCTGCAATTCGCGGCTGAGCAGGCCGGCATTACCGGAACGGAGCTCGGCGCGCAAATCCACTACCCGCACTTCCGGCAACTCCAGCGAATCCGCGTCCGGCCCTACCCGCTGCGGTAGCTCGTGCAGCCGATACTCACCCTTCTGGGCTTTCCACATCGATTCCACCGCCGGCGTTGCCGACCCCATGATTACCACGGCCTGATACAACCCGGCCATGTGAATGGCGACACTGCGGGCGTGGTAGCGCGGATCGTTGTCTTGCTTGAAACTGGCGTCATGTTCTTCGTCAATCACGATCAGCCCGAGACGCGGCATCGGCGCGAACAGCACCGAACGCGGTCCCACCACCACATCGACCTCGCCGGCAGCAATCCGCGACCATAAATCATAGCGATCGGCATCACTCATGGCGCTGTGCATCACATCGACGCGCCCGGGGAAGCGATCGATGAAACGCTGCACCACTTGCGTCGCAAGGGCGATTTCCGGCACCAGCACCAACGCGGTACGATGATGACGCAAACACCAGGCAACAGCCCGCAGGTAGATCTCGGTTTTACCCGAACCGGTCACGCCAAAGACGAGATTTGGCGTAGGATCTCCCGCCTTGAGGGCAATTTCGATATTCGCCCACACGGTGGCCTGCGCGCCTGAAAGCGATGGAACGCTGCTTGACCGTGCCGGCGAGACCTCCCTCGCCGGCACCTCGACGATCTCGATAGCACCCTTCTTCGCGAGCGCTTCCAGCGTTGGCATGGAGACATCAACCTGCGCCTGCAGGTCAGCAAGTGGGATGAGGTCGTCTCCCTCGGAACGTCGCCAGCGGGCCAGATCGGCGATCGCTGCCAGCACCTGCTGCTGCCGGCTGGCGGAGGCTGCCAGTTCGACATCGGCATCAATCAGCCGAATCAACCGCACCATGCGCGTGCGAGGCACCCGATTCTCTGGTCGTTGCCAACGCATGATGGCGCCCATCTTCACCAGGTCGGGCAACACACCGGAAAGTTTCTTGCCGGTACGATTGCGCAGCACATCCAGCGTGAGTTCTTCATCTGCCTGAATCTCGTTGATCACCTGTTGCTGCATATCGGTGAACGTGAGCGCGTCCAGATCGACATCCGGGTTGAGCGTATACACGTCAACCGCTTTCCACAGGCGACCGGGTGGCAAAAACAGCGAGGCGCACGCAAAGAGTGAGCTGGCGGTTTCGCGGCAGAGCCAGGTTGCAAGTCCCCATTGCTCGGCAGAGAGGATCAACTCCGGTTGCACGGGATCACTAATTGGCCGCACGCTGAAATCCGGCTGCTCTTCCGAATAGCCGACCACGAAACCGAGGACGAGCTTTTGCCGCAGCGGCACCCGGATCAATTGCCCTGTTGGCAGCCTCTGGGCGGCATCCTTTGGCGGCAGGTAGGTGAGCACACCTGCATCGAGATGTGCTGGTGCCCCCTCAACGGCGACCTGAATGTAGATTGGCTGCGATGCTGCTTCGGTTTCCATAGTGACATTGTAGCTAGCCGGTGTTGCGCAGGCCGCCCGCGATGCCGTTCACTGCCAGGTGCAGAGCCTCGATCACCTCGGGATCGTCGCCTCCTGCCCGCCAGCGCCGCAGCAACTCCACCTGTATGAGCGAGAGCGGATCAACATAGGGATTGCGGCGTTCAAAGGTGCGTTGCAGGCGCGGATCGCGATCGTGCAAACGCTCCTCCTCGGTCAACATCAGGATCATGCGCACCGTGAGATCGTATTCGTCGCGAATTTGCGACCAGATGCGGTCGCGGATTTCCGGATCCTCCACCAACTGGACGTACCGTTCGGCTATCCCCATGTCGGCCTTGGCGATCGCCATTTCGGCATTACTGATTGTGGAATGGAGGAACGGCTTTTGGAGCCACAGGTGCTGGAGTTGCTCCAGGCCCACTTCCTCGATTGCGTCTTCAAGGGCGGTGCCAAGGCCGTACCAACCAGGCAGGATAATGCGGCATTGGGTCCAGCTGAACACCCATGGGATCGCGCGTAACTGGCGAATATCATTCGTGCTGGCTCGTTTGGCCGGCCGGGAGCCGAGCTGCAAACGGGCAATCGCATCGATTGGCGTTGCCTGGTAGAAGAAGGTGACGAAATCGGGATCGCCATAGACCAGGTTTTGATAGGCTTTCGCCGAAACCTCTCCCATTCGCTCCATGATGCGCCGGAAAATGGCGGCCTCGTCGGGCGATTCATGCCCGCCATCCCAATCGCGCAAAGGGAACGATTTTGCCAGCACGGCCCCTACAGCCAGTTCAATTTCGCGGTGCGCGATCTCGGGCGTGGCGTAGCGAGTGGATATCACCTCGCCCTGCTCCGTCACCTTGATCCGACCCTGCACCGTATTGTGCGGCAGCGCCAAAATCGCCTTGTTGGTGGGGCCACCACCACGGCCAACGGCCCCTCCGCGACCGTGGAAGAACATGAATTCCACGCCATATTCGGCAAAAAGCTCGGCCAAATGCTGCTGTGCCTGGTAGAGCTCCCACGTGGACGCGAAATAGCCGGCGTCCTTGTTTGAATCGCTATACCCCACCATCACTTCCTGGACGCCGCCGCTGCTCTCCAGGGCTTCACGATAGGCAGGCATCTCCAGCAAGCTCCGCATGGTATCAGCAGATTGCTGAAGCGTTTGTCGCTCTTCGAAGAGCGGCACGATACGTAGCCGGGCGTGGGCGCCTCCGGTATCGCATAAGCCGGTTTCCTTCATCAGGAGCAGCACCTCCAGCAAATCGGATGCCGATTCGCTGTTGGAAATGATGTACGCCGGTACGCGCGGCGCAGACTGTGCCGCCAGTTGATCGCGAATGGTGCGGAACGTGGCCAGCACCTCCCGCGCCGGATGAGGGACATCGGCGACATGCTGGTACACAAGTGGTCGCGGATCGTCGATATGCCTCAACAGCAGCGTTACCCTGGCGGGTTCATCGAGTGAGGCATAGTCGGTCTCAACACCCGCATGTCGTAGCATCCAGTCGATCGTGGCCTGGTGGCGGTTGGCATGATCGCGAATATCCATCATCGCCAGGTTGAAGCCAAAGACATCCACCAGGCGAATGATGTCGCGAAGGTCGCCGTTGGCGATGCGTGTCATCGATTGTTCGCGCAAAGCGGCGTCTACGGTCATCAGGTCGGCATGCAACTGGGCAGCCGAGGTATAGCCATGGGGATGATGGTTGCGGGCCGCAGCGAGGCGCTCACGCATCAACGTGAGCACATGCCGATAGGGTTCGCCTTCGTTGTTGACGGCAAGGTAGCGATCGAGATCGGGAAACATCACCCCATACTCAGCTAACAGCGTATCGAGGCGGGTCGACGGCCGCACCATCCTGGTATGCACCGATACCCGGCCCGCCAGCCATGTGAGGCGATCGTGCAGCAGATCGATGGCTGCCGACCGCATCATGTGCAGCGCTTCGGTAGTGACATCGGGCGTCACGAACGGATTCCCGTCGCGATCACCACCAATCCAGGAACCGAAGCGCACAAATGAAGGAACGGTGATCTGCTGATCGGGATAGACGGCTGCCATCCCTTCCTCAATATCGCGATAGATGGCGATCAGAACCGGAGCGAGACTGGAAGCGAAGTACACCAGCGTGGCTCGAAGCTCATCCTGCACAGTTGGCTGGGTGATTCGGAGCTCGTTGCTGGTCCATAAACCGGCAATGGCCGATGCCATCATGGTGCGGGCGCGATCGACCTCACGTGGCAGGGCCTGGCGCTCGTCCAGATCGCGAATCGTGTGAAAAATCCGCGACAACTTGTCGATGATGGTGCGCCGCCGGGCCTCGGTCGGATGGGCGGTAAGGACGAACCTGATATCGGCCTGGTTGAGTAATGTTTGCATCTGGTCGGCGGTGATACCGCGACGCGCGAGGGCATGGATCGTTTCCTGAATCGAGCCTCGCCGCGGTGCCGTAGGGTTCTCGGATTCTCGCCGTCGTACCCTCCGAATCCGCTCGCTATCTTCCACGATGTTATTGAGCTGGAAATAGTTGGTGAACGCGCGAATGAGCACACGGAGCTCGTCGGAATCGGCATTCTTGATCAGGCGATCGAGTTCCTTGCCCGCATCCGGGTCGCCGCGCCGGAGTTGCTTGCCACCGGCGCGCACCGCCTCTTCCAGCGCAAAGGCGTCTGGACCGGCCGTCTCCTGGATGACGTCACCGAGAATGCCGACCAACAGGTACAGGTCATCCGAGAATGTCCGCCGCCTGACTGATGTTGTGGCCGATGGATGCTGGCTCATGCCGACTCCGGGTTTACATTCTGATATCTGCAAGGTCACTGTACACTACCAATCAGCGTCCCTCATCTACTGATATGGAGTGTTGTGCTTGTGATTCGTGGCAGCAACCAGAGCAGCCAACACTTGTCACAGCGTTGGAGTGCATGGATTGTGCGGCATGCACGAACTGTGGTGGTTGCTACCTTCCTGGCCTGCATTGCGCTCATTCCGCTCGCGCTCACTGCCACCCGGCACACGGTGCCCGATGGCTGGTTGCCGGACTCCGCGGATGCCGTCCAGGTTCAACGCCTCAGTGCCACCGAATTCGGCCGCAGCGACACCACGTACTATGTGCTGTTCACCGATCCCACCGGCACCCTGAATGCCAGCGACCCGAAATTTGTCGAATCTGTGCAGTTTGCCGTGCGGCCGTTCCGGGCGATGGCGAAGGTGGATTCGGTGCTCACCTGGGGCACTACCCGCAATGACATGCTGAACACGATGTTGATTGGCCATGATGGCCAATCAAGCCTGGCCGTGATCACGCTCGCATCGGCACCGGAAGGCGATTTCGGCACGCCTGCATGGTTGCGCTCTAACCTTGCCCCGACCGCGTTGAACGCGACCCTGACTGGCCTGCCCGTAGTTGGTGACGATTTCAGGACTATCGGCCACAACGATCTCGTCCGGGCGGAACTGATCTCGTTACCGATCACGCTGGTGATGTTGCTGGTGATCTTTCGCGGATTGGTTCCTGCCCTGGTTCCTGTCGCGTTGGCGGCCGGCAGTATGATCATCACACTCGCGGCAATGGCATTAATCGGCCGATACGCGGCGGTGAATGTGTTCACGATCAATGCCGTCACCATGCTTGGACTGGCAGTGGGCATCGACTACGCACTGATCATGGTGACCCGGTTCCGCGAGGAACTGGCTGGCCAGGCTCCGGAACACGCCCTGTCGGCAACGTTGGCCACCGCCGGTAAAACAGTCCTGACAGCCGGTTCCACCGTGGCCATTGGCCTGAGCGGGCTGCTCTTCTTTGATGTGCCGGCCGCCACAACCACGGCCTTCCTCGGTGCCCTCGTCGTACTGGTAGCGGCGCTGCTGGCGCTGGTGGCCGTACCAGCCGTACTCTCGTTGTGGCCCCAACGGTTCGCCGGAACCACCCCCAGATCAAAGCGGCGACTGCTGCAGCGCATCGAGGGTTGGCGGGAACACCATCCACTTGTCACCGTCGTCCTGTGCGTGGCGTTGTTGTCTGCGCTCGCTGCTCCGGTCTTGAGCATCAACGCAGTGTCTCCTGGTATTGAAAACTTGCCCCCGACCGCGGAAAGCCGCCAGACGGCTGCGGCCATCCAGCAGCAGTTCCCATTGGCATCAACCTCGCCGATCGAGATCGTGATCCAACCAGAGCGTGGTGCGATGCTCGAAACCGCCAACCTGGAACGTTATCAGTCGTTGGTGCGCCGAATTGAAACAATGCCCGGTATTAACCGGGTGGAAAGTATCTGGGGATTCCTGCCGATCGGCTTGACCGCCAGTACCCTATCCACCAGCTTCATCCTCGAACCCGACCTGGTAACTGCAAGCCGGCCATTCATCACGTCGAACGCGGCGCTGTTGACGGTCTATCCTGCCAACTCCCTCACGGAAACCGAACAGCACCAACTCGTGGCGCTGATCCGCGCAGACCTGGCCTCAAATCCGGCAGATGGCCTGCAAGTGCAAGTCGGCGGTCGCCTCGCGCTCGACCTCGACGTACTCAATCACATCTCCCGGCAAGCTCCTTTGGTCCTGGTGTGGGTGATTACCCTCACGTTGGTGGCGCTCGTCCTGCACTTCCGGTCGGCGATTTTGCCAATCAAGGCCATCCTGCTCAACCTGGCCTCCATGGGGGCATCGTTCGGTGCGCTCGTGTGGATTTTCCAGGAAGGACACCTCGCCGGCCTGCTCGGAGCGGAGGCGAACGGCACCACGGTGATGCTCATCCCGGTCCTGATGTTCTGCTTCCTGTTTGGCCTCGGGATGGATTTCGAGATCATTATGCTCAGCCGTATCCGCGAATCATGGCTGCAACATGGAAACACGACCCGGGCCGTATCAACCGGACTTGAGCATGCCGCAGGGATCGTCACTGCCAGCGCGATCCTCATGCTCACGGTGTTCGTTGCGTTCGGCTTGAGCGACCTGGATGTGATGAAAGCCTTGGGGATTGGCCTGGGGATCGCGATCGTGATCGATGCAACCATTGTGCGGCTCCTCCTCCTCCCTGCCACCATGCAACTGATGGGCCGATGGAACTGGTGGCCAACGCCGCGTAAAAGCAGCGAGGGCGACGCTGCACCTGCAGCAATCGCCCTCGAGGGAATTAACCGTAGCTAGCGGACTAGCCTTCGATCTCGTGCTGGAACTCCCGCTCGGTCTCGGTCAGGGCTTCGTCAACAATCGCAACCATGCGATCAATTTCGTCTGTGGTTACCACCAGCGGCGGCGCGAAGTGGACGATGTTCCAGGTGCGGGTAACCAAACCCTTCTCGAACACCTTCTTGCCCAGCTCAGTGCAGAACTTGTCGGTCTTGTTGAGTGGAGTCTTCTTTTCCTTGTTCTTCACCACCTCGATACCCTGCAGCAGGCCGATACCACGAACATCGCCTACTGACGGATGGCTGCGCAATCCTTCGAGCTGCTCGCGCAGGTAAACGCCCATTTCGGCGCCCCGCTGCACCAGGTTCTCTTCTTCCATGATCTCGATATTCTTGAGCGCTGCAGCGGCAGCCACTGCGTGGCCACCGAATGTGAGCAGGTGGCCCATCGAGATTTCGGGCTGGTTCTCGAACTCGGCGAAGATCTTCGGTGAGGCGATAGCTGCACCCATCGGCATGTAACCACTGGTGAGACCCTTGGCCACGGTCATGATGTCCGGGGTTGCGCCCATTTGCTCCATGCAGAACATGGTGCCGGTGCGGCCGAACCCGTTGATCACTTCGTCGGCAATCAGGATCACGCCGTGGCGATCGCAGATCTCGCGCAGCATCTGCCAGTACTTCGGGCTGGGTACGTGGATGCCGGCGGCGCTCGATACCGGTTCGCCAATTACACAGGCCACGGTTTCCGGACCCTGGTTAATGATTTCCTGCTCCACGTACTTCGCGGCCATGATATCGCCGGCTTCGCCCTCCAGGCCGAAGTCATTGCGATAGTGGTTCGGGGCGGGCACGTGGGACACGCCGTACATAAATGGGCCGAACCACTTCTCCTCGCGGCTGGCCGTAAGACTCATGGCTCCGTGCGTCATCCCGTGATAGCTGCCACGGCGGGCAATCACCTTGTAGCGGCGTGGGAAGCCACGCATGGCCTGGACCTGTTTGGCGATCTTGATGGCGGTTTCTACTGCCTCGGAGCCACCGCTGACCATGTAGCTGCGGCTGAGATCGCCGGGGGTGATCTCGGAGAGCTTGTGGGCAAGGTGGGCTGCCGGTTCGTTGGTAAAGCCTACCGCCGAGACATAGGCAAGCTTCTTCGCCTGCTCGGCCATCGCTTCGGCGATTTCCACACGGCCATGTCCAACGTTCACCACCCACAGGCCGGAAATACCGTCGAGGTACTCCTTGCCGTGAACATCGGTAAGGGTGGAATTCTTGCCTGATTCGAAAATGGTCAGTCCATCGTCCTCGGCCTGCACGGTCCAGGGTAACTGATGGGGCCACACGTGGTCTTTCGCCTTTTCAGCGACCGCTTTTTTCACGAATGCGAGGGATGTCATGGTTGCTCCTGTTCAAGTCGATGCGCGCAGATGCGAAGGTTCAATCACAGATCTTCGCATGAATGCAATTGGAACAATGGTACGGGAGGTTCATACCCGCCGCTACCCCGATATAGGGCATGATCCACCACAATCTTCCCGCCGCCGGGCAATGGGGGCAAATGCTATTCTTCCTAAGGTATGAAGACCCAGTAGCGGGTCATCTAAAGTGCCGGAAAGGATCACCCTGTGTCGCATGAACTCGCCTCGCGCCTGGTTATCGATTATCGCAACGCCATGGATGGTGCCGTCGGNNCAGCACGCCCGGATCGCCGATGAGCACGCCACGAAAGTACAGCGCTGGCAGGACTTGCCAGACGACATCGCCCTGGCCGATGAGATCGCCGCATTTGCCGCAGAAGCGCGGGAACTGTACGACGACTTCATTCTGATCGGTATCGGCGGATCGTCGCTGGGCGCCATCGCCACGATCATGGCGCTGGGTCACCCGTACCGCAATCTCCTTTCCAGGGAGCAGCGTGGCGGACCGCGATTCTTCGTGCTGGATAATCCCGATCCGGAGAAAGTGAAAGCCACACTCGAAACGGTGGACTTGAGCAAGACGCTGGTGAATGTGGTTTCCAAGAGTGGGCAAACGGCCGAGACTGCCGCCAACTTCCTGGTTGTTCGCGATGCATTGGTCGCTGCGCTCGGCGAGGAACAGGCCGCGAAGCAAATCATAGCCACCACGGATCCTGAAACCGGCATTCTTCGCCAAATGGCGAACGAGCAGGGATTCCGCACATTCCCGGTGCCTCCGGGCGTGGATGGCCGCCAAACGGTGCTCAGCGCCGTTGGCCTTATCCCGGCGGCGCTGGCCGGTGTGGATATCCACGGCCTGCTTGCCGGCGCGCGCGCCATGCGCGAACGTGCCCTCAGCGAAAGCGTTCGCGAGAATCCCGCCTACCTGTTGGCCGCACTTTCGGTGCTCTCGGACACCAATCACGACAAGTCGATGCTGGTGACCATGCCATATGCCGATGCGCTCTTCGGCATTGGCGACTGGTTCCGCCAATTGTGGGCAGAGAGCCTTGGCAAAAAGCTGAGTACCGATGACACCATCGTGTTTGCCGGCCAAACGCCGATCAAGGCGCTGGGGGCCATCGACCAGCACAGCCAGGTGCAGCTGTACACCGAGGGGCCGAACGACAAGTTGATCCAGCTCGTAGCTGTGGAGGAGTACCGCGATTCCGTGGATATCCCCGAGCCACCGCATGCCGATCTCGGCTACCTCAAGGGTGGAGAGCTGGGACAGTTGCTGAGCCGGGAGCGACTGGCGACTGCCTGGGCGTTGACACAGGCCGAGCGACCAAACCTGACGATCACAGTTCCAACTATCGATGCCGGAATCGTTGGCGAGTTCTTTTACATGATGCAGTTGCAGACGGTGATGGCAGGAGCCCTGTACCACGTCAATCCGTTTGGCCAACCCGGTGTCGAAGCCGGCAAAAATGCTACCTACGCCCTGATGGGTCGGGGTGGATATGAAGATTTGAAGGACGAGTTGCTGGCCACGCCGGCCGATGCGGACAAATACGTCTGCGCGCCGTAGAATCGTGAAACACGTACCCGGGAGGGGCACATCCCTCTCCCGGCAATTCCGCGCCGGGAGTTTGATGTCATGTCCACCAGGCCATACATTCTACGGGTGACGATCGCGACCTTCCTGGTGATCGCGATTTGTGTCAGCGCGTATTTTGTATGGCAGGTGCGATCGATTCTCTTGCTGCTCGCTATCGGCATCCTCTTCGGGGCCATCATCGAGCCGCTGGTAAACCGTCTTCGCCGCATCGGTCTCAGTCGAGGCCAGGCACTGCTGGCGTTGTACCTGATCATCTTCGCCCTGATCGGTGCGGGCATTTACTACATCTCGCCCCTGCTTGGGCGCCAGATCGGCAACTTCGACAAGGCAATTCCGGAAATCTTCGAAAATCTCCGCGACCTGGCCCTTGGCAGCAGCAACGAAACAATTCGTCGCTCAGGATTTCGCGCCATCGTGCAGATTGAGAATGCCTGGGATAACTTCCGCAACGATCCCAACGTCAATCCGGACCAGGCATTTAGCGTGGTCAATACCCTGCTCGGTTTCAGCATGAGTTTTATCTCCATGCTAATCGTCACCTTCTACTGGACCGTGGAGAAAGTAAGTATCAAGCGTTGGTTCCTCGGCCAGTTCCCATTCGATGTGCGGCCCCGGGCTCACGCGATTTGGGATGAAGTGGAATACCGCATTGGCGGTTGGGCGCGAGGCCAACTGTTGCTGATGATCACTATCGGGGTCATTTCAGGCGCCGTGTATTGGGGCATCGGACTTCGGTTCTGGCTGGCGTTGGGGATTGTGGCCGGCCTCACTGAGGTGATTCCGTACATCGGGCCGATTATTGGCGGCACAGTAGCCGCCGTGGTTGCCCTGACCGATTCGCCGGAAAAGGCCATCCTGGTCATTGTGCTGGTGTTTGCGATTCAACAGCTGGAGGGCGCGCTCCTGGTGCCGCGCATCATGAAACATGCGGTAGGGATGACACCGCTCACCGTGATCCTCGCGGTGCTCATTGGCAACCAACTGGGCGGGCCGGCGGGATCGATCATCGCCATTCCGATCGGTGCAGCTGCCCAGGTGATTGCCAGCAGCCTGTTGCGGTCACGCGATAACGTGATTGATGCCGAACTCAGCACGCTCAGCGTGCAGCCAATTTCACCCAACCACTTCGATACACCCTTCGTGCAGCCCGGCAAAAGCAGGTTCACCTTACGTACGGCCGAAAAGACCGCACTATGAGTTCATTACCGCCCTTTGCCCACACGCTAACCACCCTGTTTGATGACGTGATTGATGCGGAGCATGTGCTGGCGCAGTTGCGCCGGAGTGGCCAGCCACCGGCCACGATCTCGGTGATCCTGCGGGAACAGGTGCTGGAAGAAAATGACGAGATCAATCCCTATCGGACGGTGCTCTCCGAAGTTGTCGCCCGCAGCAGCCTGGAGGCTGCCGGTAAATGGCTGAAAGGCCTGGCCTCGGTGATCTTACCCGACCGCGCTGCGTATCTCTCTGCCGGACCGGTCGGCCAAATTCTCAGCACCGTGCGCGATACCATGCAGACGATGGATACCGACGACGAACTCGAGGTCCCCGAGCCCAACGAGATCCGACAGCTGTCGCAAACATTCCAGCTTTTTGGGTTCGAGCGACACGAAGCACGCTACATGGAACAGAGAATCGTCGTGGGTTCGCCATTTATCGCCATCACGACCACGGATACGAGCCACCTGCGGCAGTTGTATGTCATGTTGCGCAAAAGCATGCCGGTATACATCGGCCTCGCCCGCACCGACCAGACAGTATTCCGGCGCGCGCAGGAACTGCTGGAAACAGGGCCGCGGGCAATCGGCACGGTGGTGATCGCCGATGCGGTTTCTCCCCTGGATAGCGTGGCCAGTACGTCCGAATTGCAAGGCACGTGGCGCGATCTTCGCGGCCGGCTGATTCGCAGCCGATATGGCGAAGTGATCGGCCGGGCTGAAGACCTGCTGTTCGAGCCCCATGCCACCGATACCCACACAGGATTCAAACACGGAAACCTCAGCGACACCAGATTCCTGCTGCGCTACGTCGTCGTGCGCACCATCCGCTCACCTGGCCTTGGCCGCAAGATGATTGCGCTACCGAGCGAGCGGATCTCGGTGGATTCGGGCGAGCTGGTGGCCAATGTCACCTTTGAGGAACTGGTGGCCGCACCGCGGTACGAATCGGGTGCGACGATGAGTCGGCAGGAAGAAGCCACAATTCGGCGGCACTTCTCATCACCGTTCTACTGGATTACCGAAAGCGAATCCTGAAAACAAAAATGGCGGAGGCAAATGCCTCCGCCATTTTGTTATTCCGTTTATGGCACTGCCAACATGCGATCGAGCGCGACCTTTGCGTGTTTCTTCACCTCGGGATCGACGATCACCTGGTTGACCACGCGGCCCTCCACAAGGTTCTCCAGCACCCACAGCATGTATGCCGGGTGAATGCGGTACATGGTGCTGCATGGGCAGATCACCGGGTCGAGGCAGAAGATGGTCTTATCGGGCATTTGGGCCTGTAACCGGCGCACGAGATTGATCTCGGTGCCAATTGCCCAGACAGAACCGGAGGGCGAATTTCGCACCATCTCGACGATGTACTCGGTGGAGCCATCGTAATCCGATTCGGCAACCACTTCGGCGCGGCACTCCGGATGTACCAGCACGTTCACGTCCGGATATTCCTCGCGGGCCTTGCGAATTTGCTCAACACTGAAGCGGGCGTGCACGCTGCAGTAGCCCTTCCACAGGATGACGCGGGCATTACGCAGGTCTTCCTCGGTGTTGCCGCCTAGGGGTAGCATTGGATCCCACACAACCATCTGCTCGTTGGGAATGCCCTTCTTGATCGCGGTGTTGCGCCCCAAATGCTCATCAGGGAAGAACATGATCCGTTCGCCGCGAGCAAACGCCCAGTCGTACACGCGCATGGCATTGGACGACGTGCAAACGATACCACCGTTTTTACCGCAGAACGCCTTAATGCTGGCGGCAGAGTTCATGTAGGTAATCGGGACAATACTATCGATGCCGAGCGCATGAAGCGCGTCCC
>DJVD01000029.1:2683-3465 GCA_002440805.1 Chloroflexi bacterium UBA6265 | reverse complement strand
TTCTGGCGGCGCACCTTCACGCCTTCCTTGGCCTCGATCGCCTGGTGCAATCCCTCGCTGTAGCGGCGACCATCCATCATGCGGCCGGTGAACTCATCAATGATGATGACCTCGCCATCACGAACGATATAGTCCTTATCGCGGTGGTAGACAGCTCCAGCGGTGAGTGCCTGCTCGAGGTAGTGCGTCAAATCGAGGTAGCGTTCGTCAAAGATCGATTCGCCGTCAGGAATACCGGCCATCTTCTCGACCTTGTCGATGCCTTCCTCCGTGAGTGTGGCTGTTTTGTGCTTGAGATCGACCTCGTAGTCGCGATCCTTGCGAAGTTGCTTCACGATCTGGGAGAACTGATAGTAACGATCGGTAGCGTTTTCGGCTGCGCCGGAAATGATCAACGGGGTGCGGGCTTCATCGATGAGGATGCTGTCAACCTCATCGACGATGGCATAGTTGAGCTCGCGTTGCACCATCGCCCCGGCTTCCACCACCATGTTGTCGCGCAGATAGTCGAATCCAAACTCGTTGTTGGTGCCATAGGTGATATCAGCGGCATAGGCCTCCCGGCGCTCGATCGGGCGCAGGAATTCCATATCTTCTTCTTCGGCGATGTAATCGGGATCGTAGAGATACGACGATTCATGCTGCAACACGCCGATCGAGAGACCGAGCATGTGATAGATGGCGCCCATCTCCTGGGTGTGAATGCGAGCGAGGTAGTCGTTCACGGTCACAAGGTGGGCACCTTCACCAGTGAGTGCATTGAGGGCCATCGCAAGGGTGGC
>DJVD01000029.1:0-2659 GCA_002440805.1 Chloroflexi bacterium UBA6265 | reverse complement strand
GCCTCGCGGGTCATCGCGAAGCTTTCCGTCAGCAAGTCGTCCAGCGATTCACCTTGCTGGTGCCTGCGACGCAGGTCCTGAAAGCTGGCACGAAGGTCGTCATCGGAAACGGAAGCGTACGTTGCTTCCAATTCATTCACGGCGGCAACGAGAGGTTGGGATTGATCGAGTTCCTTGGTGGATTCGTCGCCCATGATCTTTTTCAAAAGTGATCGCATGTTTGGTGGTCTCCAGCTGTGGTGGCGATGATGATTCGACACACACCAACATTTATCTGATAGGTAGTATACTTGCCGCCCAAATCATGCCAGAAAATACGTTGGGCGGATCCTATCGGTTTCGCAAGGTGAAAACAATGGATTTCGCTGAACGAGTTTACACGGTTGTCAAGCTGATTCCAGAGGGCTGCGTCACCAATTATGGCAGTGTCGCGCGGGCACTGGGAGCACCGCGGGGAGCGCGGCTGGTCGGCTGGATTCTGCGCAACTCGCCGGACAAGCTAGATATCCCTGCACACCGTGTGGTGAATCGCAATGGCGTCCTTACGGGGGCCGTGCATTTCGGCCCGCCCGATGAAATGCGTCGGCGGCTAGAGGAGGAAGGCGTGACGTTCGTTGACGACATCACTGTCGATTTTAAACGTCACTTCTGGGATCCGGCCGAGGATCCACGCGTGGATGAACTTTTTCAGTTCCGCGAAAGCTGACGAGCTGCCGACTCGGCATCATCGGCCTGCAAAATGGCGGAGACCACCGCCACCCCAGCGGCGCCTTTTTCCAACACCTGGCCGAAATTGGACGACTGGATTCCGCCAATACCGACAACCGGAAGATTGGCAATTGCACTTCGTCGGGCAAATTGCTCGATCCCCAACGCACTACCGGCATCTGTTTTGGTTGCTGTTCCAAACACCGGTCCGATGCCGAGATAATCGGCACCTCGTGATGCTGCCATGCGTACATGGTCGTCTGTTTCGGGGGAGAAACCGACCACGAAGACGGACCCGCCAATGCTGCGGGCAGCTTCGATCGGAAGGTCATCTACCCCCAGGTGCACACCATCTGCTCCAACCGCAAGGGCAATGTCGACGCGGTCGTTGAGCAGCAACGGAACGCCGTGGCGCGAGCATACCGATCGCATCTTTTGGGCCAGGGAGAACAACTCCAGGTCGGTCAGGTGCTTGGCGCGTAGTTGCACCATCGTCACGCCACCGCGGATCGCCGCCTCAGTCTGGTCGACCAGGTCACCATTGCAATGATCCGGATCTGCGACCAGGTAAAGTCGTAACGACGGCACAAGGTCAATCACTTGCGAACGCCGTTGAGCGCCTGCAGGATCGCTTCTGGCAATGGCGCGAAGTGGGCCACTGGCGAATGCCCCTCGCCAATGCTCACCGATTGCTCAAGGGCATTTTGGATATACACCTTGGCAAGCCGAATGGCCTCGAGTGTCTCGAACCCATGGGCCAGGAATGCCGTGATCGCTGCCGAAAAGGTGCAGCCAGTGCCATGGGTGTTCATGGTATCCACGCGTGTGCCTTCGTAGGGAATGAACTCGCCCTGGTGGAACACAAGGTCGGTGGGAGAACCAGGCAGGTGGCCGCCCTTGATAATCACCGTTTGGGGCCCCATGGCAGCAATCGCCCGGGCTGCTTCGCGCGCATGCAATGGTGATGCAATCTGCCGGTTGGTAAGCACTTCCGCTTCTGAGATGTTCGGGGTCACCACGTTTGCCAACGGCAACAGGTCGTTCTTCAGTGCTTCCACTGCATCAGGTTGCAGCAGGGCAACACCCCCCTTGGACACCATGACGGGATCGACAACGAGGTGGGGGATACCCCATGCCTCCAGCCGGTCGGCAACATTGTGGATGATAGCGGTACTGCTCAGCATGCCCGTTTTTACTGCATCAGCTCCAATATCGAGTACCACAGAATCGATCTGGGCGATGACTACTTCCTCAGGCACCTCGGCAATAGCAGCCACTTCGAGCGTATTCTGGGCTGTTACTGCAGTCACCACACTCATGCCGTACACGCCAAGGGCGGCAAATGTCTTCAAATCGGCCTGGATTCCCGCCCCGCCACCGGAGTCGGAGCCGGCAATTGTGAGGGCTCGGGTAATGCGCTGTGTGGACATCAAATGACTTCCTTCAGGTGCAAGGGTGATTCCTGCCGCCGACAACGGCGCAGGCAAATATCCTTATACTACAAGCGATTGAAAACGATCGCCGCATCCCAAGGAGCCCTCCGATGGACGTCAAAGAAGGCCTGAAAGAAATTCGCGCCATTCTGGTTGAAAATAGTGCAGACCGTGAAACCGTAAAAATGGTAGATCTAATCGCCCAGAGGGCGTCGTTGCCTGCTGCCGCCGGTGCCAATGCTGATTCCGTTCTGCAATTGGTTCGTATGTTGATGCGCAATCCCGTGTCCAGCGCAAACGTCACCGTTTACAACGACCTGGTGAAGGTGGAATCGCAACTCGAATCGCAGGCGAATGAGTATCGCTCGATGCGCGCCGAGGAAGATCGAATTGCCAGCGCCAAGCCGAAGAGCTACTACAAGGCACTGAAGAAAGACGAGAAAAACTAGACACAAAGAAGTGGCCGGGAGCATGCTCCCGGCCACTTCTCTCTCCCTTAGTCTGGGGCAAGCAGGCCG
>DJVD01000019.1 GCA_002440805.1 Chloroflexi bacterium UBA6265 | reverse complement strand
TCCAGTTGGTCACCGGATTCGGGCAACATCTGCATAAAGAGGAAGGAATCCGGGGCACCAAATGTTTCCACGGTAAAGGACATGCCACCCGGGATACTCAGTGCTTCGCCGCCCGCGAGGCGCGTGCGGTTTGCGCCATCGATTGTCACCATCACCGGTGTGTTTTCGGCAATTACATATCCCTGGATGGGGCTGGAATGCTCTTCGTCGCCGATATCCGCCGTATGACGGGTAATGTGCCAGCGACCAGATTCTTCCAGCACTCGCACTGTTCCGGTCGCCACAACGGAGGCATGACCCGTCACCGGGGATGGCCCCGCCGGGCCGAAGCCCTGTGCAAACGCGGTGGCAAGGGAGACGGTGCTGAGGATGAGCAGGAGCGCCAGCCGTATGGGGCGGCGTAGACGAACGAAGGGAGTAGTGGGCATCACGGGAGCGTCCTTCCATAGGCAGCGGAAATCACGGGATCGCCAGTATGCATAACCGTACGCATTTGCGCCGATTGCGTCAAATGTCCCCTGACGCAAACAGGCGGGCCATTGCGGCCCGCCTGTTCAAATGGAGATTGCTGCCGCGACTGAACTATTGGCCGAAATTCTCGGCGGCCACATCCCAGTTCACAACATTCCAGAATGCCTTCAGGTACTCAGGACGGCGATTCTGGTACTTCAGGTAGTAGGCGTGCTCCCACACATCCACACCAACGATGGGGGTCTTGCCCTCCATCACCGGGGAATCCTGGTTCGGGGTGCTCATGATGGACACGCCGGAGCCGTCCTTCACCAGCCATGCCCAGCCAGAACCGAATCGGCCGGCACCGGCGGCTTCAAGCTGCGACTTGAACTCATCGAATGAACCGAAGGCGGAGTCGATCGCGGCGGCAAGCTCGCCTGTTGGTTCGCTTGAGCCACCTGGGGTTAGCAACTTCCAGAAGAATGAGTGGTTGGCATGGCCGCCAGCATTGTTGCGCACAGCTGTTCGCTTGGCCTCGGGCACACGATCCAGATCAGCGATCAGGTCATTNNCGTCTGGGCATCGATGTGCGGTTCGAGGGCGTCGAAGCCGTACTCAAGCGGGGGAAGCGTAAATGCCATAGGAGACACTCCTTCATTGCGTGATTTTTACGGGCGCAAGCGATCCCGGCCGATTCCGGTAACCATCAGGCCTGCGCCCTTATCCACTACCTTTTGTATAGCATGATGTATGCCATCTGGCCAGACCGCCCAGTCCTACCTGCGCAGGAATCGCACGATAGTGGGGTACGTTTTGCCGATGCCGATTCCAAGTGCGAGGTGCCTCAGGGTTGCCTGCAGCAATGCGATGGGATGCGCAAATCGGTCGAGGCGGCCGTCGCGAATATACGGGTGCTTATCCTCAAGTGGAAAGACGAGCGGATAAAGGCCAAAGTTTTCGATCATGGCTGCCGCCACGGCTTTCCGCATGGCATCGGCATCATCTCGAGGCCTCAGGATCGCCGCGTACGAGGCGCCAAACGACATCGCAAAGCCGAGGTGCATGCCGATGCCGATTTTGCGGGCGAGGGAGTGATCGTCGGTCAGCACCCCGCCCAGCATCGTCAGGTCGTCCGCATTGTGCTGCAGCGCGTGACGATCGATTTCGTTCATGGCCGCGTGGCACAGGCCACCAAGCAACCCGGCAATTGAACCGGCAACCACCCGTTGTATCAATGAAGCCTGGGGAAATTGTGACATTGCATCGACTCCTTTCAAACTGGTTTGTTCATCCTACATTTCTTTCAGCGTATTGACACACGGCGGGGAGATGCACTACATTGCGGGCATGAGTTTTGTCGCAACTGCCTTACCATCCGAAATGCCTCCGCATCACCCGATCCAGCCCTCGGCTGCATCGATCAATGCCTGGTACTTCTATTGGTTTACCAACCCCCCAGCTGTGCTGGCGGGGCAATCGCGCGAAGCCTGAGTACAGGTAGCGCGGAGGCCAAGCTACAAACGCACAGCGATACGGGGGGAACCGAGACACGTCGTCTCGGTTTTTTGTTTCTTTGAGAACTGCGAAACGATAGCCGGGATAACCGGCAGTTGAAAGGACACACCATCATGCTGGTAGAGATCGGAACCGGGGCTGATGCCACCAGGACGCAGATTCTTCATTTGGCCGCTGAGCAGAACCTGCTCGCCTCAGTGATGGATAGCGGGAGTGGGGGCCACGTAATTTCCGTTGGCGGTTCGTTGGAGGGTGACATTGCCTCCCTGCCTGGTGTGTTGCGCGTTCAGATGAAGCACCGGCCGTTTGCAATGGCGAGCCTCGATGCACGCCCGCGCAGCACCGTGACGGTGGGCGATGTGGTTATTGGTGGCCAAAAGCCAGTGATGATTGCCGGGCCCTGCTCAGTGGAGGGCCGCGAGGTGTTGATTGACCAGGCTCGCCAGGCACAGGCCGCGGGCGCGGACCTGCTTCGTGGAGGCGCCTTCAAACCGCGAACCAGTCCGTACTCGTTCCAGGGGCATGGTGAACTGGGTCTGCAGATGCTGGCCGATGCCCGCGAGATCACTGGCTTGCCGGTGGTGACCGAAGTGATGGAGCCCGATCAGGTGGAGCTTGTGTCCAGCTACGCCGATATGCTTCAGGTCGGTTCGCGCAATATGGCCAATTTCAGTCTCCTCAAGGCCTGTGGGCGAAGCGATAAACCCGTGCTCCTCAAGCGCGGATTTAGCGCCACGCTGGAAGAGTTCCTGATGAGTGCCGAATACATCATGGCCCACGGCAACCAGAACGTGGTGCTGTGCGAACGCGGCATTCGCACCTCGGACGCTGCATTCCGCTTCAATCTCGACCTGAATATCGTGCCAGGTGTTCGTGCCGTATCGCACTTGCCCATCATTGTCGACCCCAGCCACGGCACAGGCCGACGTGAGTTGGTGCATCGAATGGCGCTGGCCGGTATTGCCGCCGGAGCCGATGGATTGGCAATCGAAGTCCACCCGGATCCGGATAATGCGTTGAGCGACGGCATGCAAACAATCACCCCCGCCGAGCTTTCGCGTATTGTGAGGAGAGTGGCAGCGCTAAGTGATGTGCTGGCCGCGACCGAAGGCGAACTCCTGGATGTGATGCCATTTGCGCGCCTTGGCGCGACAGCGTAAAGACCGTATTACATTTACTTGACAATCGGCGGTGCCGCCAATACTGTTGGTTTGCGATGGATCATTGACTCTCGGCAAAAGGCACCGTGATTTCAGGAATCCTGAAACCACCATGATGTCAATGGCAAAGTGGTTGACCGGGCTCACGAGTAATCGTTGTTCGTCCGGAAAAATTTCATGAACCCGGTTGGCTATTAACTTCAGTAGTCAATATGCTGGCACTATCTGGGGCGCGAAGTTTTCCACAAACGTCGTTGTGTGTCAGCAGTTCGACGCGATGTCGAATCAGTAGACGGGGTTCCGATTCAGCGATGGCTCGGCATGGAACACTGACTTTCCCAAGTTGGTGACCCAAGGATCAATGATTCAGAGCAGAAGTGATTCAAGACACCGGTGTTCTTCGGAACCCGGTGTCTTTTCAGTCATTCACCCGGTTCTCCTATTCGCCGATATGGTTGCATCATTCCTCAACGCTATCGGCAGGAAGCGGTGATACAAAAACACGGTTAAGGTCGCAAAAATCAGGCCAAGGATCGTCTCGGGCCAGTAGCCGACGGGTGCTACCGCAAGCGAACCCAGGCTAAACCCCAGTGGAATCGCACCGGCAATAGCGGCCGGGAGCATAATGCTGGCAGGCGACGCGGTACGTATGTATCGCCAAACCACTGCCCCAATCATGGTGCCCGCGAAAATCCACACCAGTGGTCGGATCACCGCCAATCCGAAAATGGTGAGGGTCCATTGCGACGATGTCATGCTCGGCGCGAACTCTGAGTACAGCGGACGATAAAACATGACACCGGAAGCCACCGTGTACCCGGAGGCAACCGCTCCGGAGAGCAACATGCCGGTGCTTTCACGAGGGGCGCAATTCATCACCATCCGCAGTGCGGCCGGGATTGCCCCGAGACCGAGCATGATAACCACCGGCAGCAACAAACCAACCACTAACCACACGATAAAAGGGGCCACACCGGCCCCTTCGGCAAAGACCCCGCCGAAGCCGGCAGCGCCAAAGTTGAACACCCCGTTTTCAATCCAGGATCGACGGACGATCCGGGCAGCAAACCACGCCAACGGCAACCCCGTGACCATGCCGACGAGCGCCATGATGCCGATGGGCATCCACCCGATGGAAGAATGAGCCTGTAACTGCATGTACAAGCGCACCACGAGCACGATTGGGATCGCCATCGCCGAAATGACCAGCGCACTGGCGCCGCTGTTCGCCAACAGGGCGATCACTGCAAGGATCACTGCCGCCGAAAGAACCCCACGGACCGCCAGGGGTCGGCTCCAGGCCAGCAAGGATGTAACCACGGTGGAAATCCCGGACTCGGGATCTTGATTGGTGCCGCATTGGGGGCAGTAGGGCGAGTTGCCAATGGACGCCCCGCAGGCGTTGCACTGATGCGCACGCTCCGCATCCCCCGCTGATTGGGCACGTGAACCTGTTGTGCGCTCCGTGTGCGGTGGCCCGGACTGATAGCCGGATGCGAAGAAATCCGAATCGTGGTTGATGGGTTCCACATCCGGGTCAGGCGCAGTGGGTTCTTCCGGAGAGTG
>DJVD01000095.1:3060-3515 GCA_002440805.1 Chloroflexi bacterium UBA6265 | reverse complement strand
ATCCTCTCGGAGATTCCGGCCCCGGTAAGTGATGCCGGTTCCCCGTTCCAGATGCAGGTGAGCAGCCTCGATTACGACTCCCACAAGGGCCGCATTATTATTGGCCGCATTCATCGCGGCTCGGTAAGCGCCGGCGAAACGATGGTGATTACCGGCGAAGGCATCAACGAATCGCGTCAAAAAATCGCCAGCCTGATGAGCTTTGAAGGGCTCTCCAAGGTGGATGTCGAACGCGCCGAAGCCGGCGATCTCGTGGCCATCACCGGTTTCTCCGAGGCCAAAATCGGCAGTACCATCTGCGATCCTGCCCATGTCGAGGCTCTGCCGCTGGTTGCGATTGAGGAGCCGACACTCAAGCTGACCTTCGGCGTGAACACCTCGCCGCTTAGCGGTCGGGATGGCGATTATTCCACCAGCCGGCAGCTGAAGGATCGACTCGAGCGCGAGCTTGAGGT
>DJVD01000095.1:0-2976 GCA_002440805.1 Chloroflexi bacterium UBA6265 | reverse complement strand
GAGTTCCAGGTGAGTCGCCCGGAGGTTGTGACCCGCACGGATGAGATCACCGGCGAGATCCTGGAGCCAATTGAGCATCTCGTTGTGGATGTTACCGAGGAATTCGTGGGCGTTGTCACCGAACTCACCGGTGCCCGCAAGGCCCGCATGCTTGACCTCGTCAACGATGGTCGCGGATCCGTACGTCTCGAATTTGCGATTCCGACTCGTGGCCTTATCGGTCTGCGCAATGCCATGCTCACTGCCACCAAGGGCAATGCTGTCATGGGTAGCCGCCTGATCGATTTTGAGCCGTGGATGGGCACGATTTCGTCGAACCGCAGCGGCGCACTGGTCGCCAGCGAATCCGGCACAGTACTCGCAAACGGTATTGCCAAGGCGCAGGAACGCGGAATCACCTTTGTGGAAGCCGGCACCGAAGTGTACGAAGGTATGATCGTTGGCCAGAACCCGCGCCCGGATGACCTTGCCGTCAATATCTGCCGCGCCAAGCAGCTGACCAATATGCGTTCGAGCAACTCCGATATCAGCGTCCGCCTGACTCCACCAACGCTTCTCAGCCTGGAGCAGTCGCTGGATTTCCTGCAGGACGACGAATTGCTGGAAGTGACGCCGAAGGCGTTGCGCCTGCGCAAGCGTTGGCTGACGCAGGACGAGCGCCAGAAGATGAAGAAACGCGCCCAGCAGACGGAAGCCTTGCGCGCCTAACACCCCGCGGAGCACGAATCCATGCCAATCAATGAGAGCTTCGACGATTCATCGCCCGAGGTGTTTCGAGCCAGCCAGTTGATCGAGCCGATTGTCGATTTCCCCGAGATTGTTATTGCCACGTATTCGCGCAAGGTCTTTGCCGCAATTCTGGCACATCATGATCCAGTGGAATTGGGCGAGATCAACACATCGGCGCTCACGATCCCGGTGTACGAATTCTCCAGCAACGGCAAGCGGTTCGCCACGTATCTCTCCACTATTGGTGGGGCCGCTTCTGCCGCCATCATGGAGGAAGTGATCGCGATGGGCGGCCGCAGCTTCCTTTTCTTTGGATCGTGCGGTGCGCTGAACGATGCGGTGCCTTCCGGCGAGATCGCGGTGCCAACTGCTGCCTGGCGAGATGAAGGCGCGAGTTACCACTACCTGCCAGCTGCAGACCTGGTGGACGTGCCAACATGGCAGAAACTATCGGCAATTCTGCAGGAACTTGCCGTGCCGCATCACACCACCATCACCTGGACAACCGATGCCATCTATCGGGAAACCCGCGCGACTATGGAAAAGCGGATTGCTGCCGGGTGCGATGTGGTAGAGATGGAGTGCGCATCCACGGCCGCAGTTGCTGCGTTCCGGAACGTAGCGTTCTACCAGTTCTTGTATGGCGCTGACAGTTTGGCAGGGGATGAGTGGGACCCGCGCAATCTCGCCGAGCACGCGCACGATCAAAACACCGCGATGGCCGACCTCGCCGTTGCAATTGCCGGTCGGCTGTAACGCAGCTACTTTTTCTTCTTCTTGCCACCCTCGGCGCTGGCATCCGCGCTGCCAAACAGTGCCACCAACAGTGATGTAACCTGGCCGACCGCCTCGGGAGCGATAGAGAACGTGCCCCGTTCCTGCTGGACGGCGATTCCATTGTTGATCAGGACATTCAGGTGATGATAGGCAGCGCCCGATGTCTTGAGTCCCAGTCCTTCAACCAGTGACGCCACGGAGGTTGGACCTTCCGCAAGCATCATCGCCATGCGAAGGCGTTGTGGCTGGGCCAAGGCGTTCATCAACGCAGCCGACGATTGCACCAGGGCCTCATCTGGAGCCAGCCAGCCGCCAGGCGAAACGGCGCCCACTCGCTGCTGTTCGGCTTGCTGCGCCGCGACATCGGTAAGCATGGCATCCCGGAAATTCCAGAACGCCTCCGCCAATGCCTGTACATCGGTGCGCAGGGATTCCATTCCACCCTTGTCCTTTTTTGCCGCCATTTGCTGCTCCCGCCTATTTCCTACGCAGTTACGAATATCCGAACGATCATAGCATGATCTGTGCGGTGGATGATCAACAGGGGTGGCACTGGCCTGGAGACAACTATTCGAGTCTGCAATCGCGTGGGGGAGACGATCAGCAACGAGCCGAACGGTACCACCATACATCGCGGTACCATTGGTGAAGTTACCCGTTGCTTTGCGCCAAGGATGCCGCGTTGCCCGAATCCCCCCAATCGACCTATACCACCCGCATGCAAAACGCCGAAGTTGCCCGTGACGCCGCGAATCGCCGCTGGAGCCTGTTGGGCAACCTGCGACTCGGCGCCGCACTGATTGTCCTTGTTGCGCTCTGGCAATCGTGGGCTGTGCGGGAAATGCCATGGATGATCACGGCCATCGTGGCGGCGATAGCGTTTGTGGTTCTGGCTTTGCAACAACGTTCGGCGCGCGAATTGCGGGATCGTCATGAGGCCATGCGAGCCGTTAATGCACGATCCATGACTCGCCTTCAGCACGCCTGGAGCGATCTGCCTGCTCCTCCCGATGCCCATGTCGATCGTACCCACCCGTTTGCCTACGATCTCAATATCGTGGGGGAGGCAAGCCTTACCCAACGGATCGGCTCGCCGGTGACCACCCACGGCTGGAAATCTCTGTACGCCTCCCTGCTCGATGAAGAAACGGTGGTGGACATGGAGAGCCGTCAACTGGCCGTGATCGAGTTGGCGGATAAGCTCGAGTTACGCCAGCGAGTAGAAGCCACCGCTATGGATGCCATTCCGGCATCTGAGCCACTCGAGAAGTGGGCGGCGGCTTCCTCTGTCCTGGATCGGCGGTCCTGGTTGCGTGGGGTAGGGATCATTGGTCCAGTCGTAGTCATCATCTGCGCCGTAATTGTGGCACTGGGCCTTGCACCATGGCCCATCCTCCTCATCCCGATCACGTTCAACACCATCGTGTTCATGTCAGCCGGAAGAGAAGCCGCAAGCGTTGTGGCCGCTGC
>DJVD01000177.1 GCA_002440805.1 Chloroflexi bacterium UBA6265 | reverse complement strand
TCGGCCAGCAGGGCCTTGGCGCCCTCAATATCCGGGGCCGGAATCTCGCTCTCATACCCCGCCCAGTAGGTGGCCGGGAAGAGGATATTGGTCGGCTGGCCGGCGCCGAAGATGGCCGCATCGATGATCGGTCCACGATCAACAGCCATGCTAATCGCCTGGCGTACCTTGATGTCGTTGAACGGCTCCTTCTCCATATTAATCGCCATGAAGCGAACATTGGTGTTCTGGTCGCCGGCCACCATCAGGGTGTCGTCGTTTTCAAACGTTTGCATGTCCTGGGCAGGGGCATATTCGATGAAATCGACGGTGCCACTGGAAAGCGCGGTGGTGCGGGCGGTGTTCTCCGGCACGATCTGGAATTCGATGCCATCCAGGTACGGCAGGCCTTCTTCCCAATAATCGGGGTTGGCTTCTACCACCAGCATGCTGTTCGGAACGTATTCAACAAACTTGAACGGACCGGTGCCGACCATGGTGTTCATCAGGTCGCCTTCGGCCTCGACCACTTCCTGCGGCACAATCGCCAGCGAACTGCCCATCAACTTGGCGAGGAATGAGCTATCCGGGCCCGCGAGGGTGATTGCTACGGTCGCGTCGTCGACGACTTCAATGGACTGCACGGCTTCGAGATCTGGCTGGGCCGGGGAGGCAGTATCCGGGTTCAGGATGCGTTCGTAGCTGTATTTCACATCGTCGGCCACCATTTCACGGCCGTTGTGGAACATAACGCCCTGGCGCAGGTGGAAGGTGTAGACCGTTCCATCATCGGAAATTTCCCAATGCTCGGCCAGGCTGGGAATCGGCTCGAGGGCAGGGTTGGTGGCAACGAGGCCGTTATACACGTGTTCAATCACGTGCCAGGCGGCCGTAAGGCTGGTCTTGTGCGGATCGAGTTCCGCCGGATCGGCCTGAAGCCCCACCTTCAGCACGCCACCGGTTTTGGCATCCGGATTCGGCGTGGCGTCCTGCGCTGCGGCCAGCGGCATTGCGCCCAGCGCCATCAGGCTGGCTGCGCCCAAACCGACGGCAGCACCGCGCTGGATGGCCGAGCGGCGCGACAGCGTGCCCTGGCTGACCGCTTTGGCCAAATCGAAAAAGACATCCTGTTTGTTTTCCACGATGGTGTCCCCCTGCATACATAAAGGCTTGCCCAGCACCGCCGTGATCGCCGTTGTTCATGGCTCTGGTTTCGAAGATGAGTATATGGGAGTGCATCCCGGTAGACAATATGCGATCCCGAGATAGTGACATGTCCCCGAGAACTGGCACAATAGAAAGAAGCAGGCGGCGAAGCATGCCGAACCAGACACGACACAGAGGAGATCAACCCCATGAAATTGAGTGGCGAACAAGTGGTACCAGCCAGCCGCGAGGCCGTTTACGATGCGATGCTGGATCCCGAAACCTTGAAGGGCGCATTGCCCGGCTGCGAGAAGCTGGAGGAGATCGGTCCGAACGAATACCTCGCCACCATGACCATCGGCGTGGCGATGATTAAGGGCAAGTACGACGGCAAGGTGAAAATCACGGACGACAATCGCCCCGAAGGCTTCACCATGCATATTGAAGGCAAGGGGCCGCAGGGACAGCTGAGTGGTGTCGGCACCGTGAAGTTTGAGTCCCTGGGTGAGAACGAGACCAGGGTTGTATACGACGGCGATGCCAACGTGCGCGGCATGCTGGCCCGCATTGGCAGCCGCGTGATTCAACCAGCCGCCAACATGATTGTTGGCAAGTTCTTCGCCGAGCTTTCCGGCAAAGTGAGCAGCTAACGGCTGTGAGCGAGCGTGCGTCTACACACCGGTAAGCGGGCCATTCACAGCGTGAANNTTGCATTGGTCGTAGTGAAATAGCTTCGGTCTGGTTACCATGCAGATACCTGCCTGGCGTAAGAACAGGATCCGTGGAGGATGCTATGCCCCACCTGCGATTGGCACTGGTCATTTTCGTCATCACGGCCGCATTGCTGCAAACGCCGATCCCGGATGCAGTTCCCGCTGCATCTGGCCCGCGAGTGAATACCTCGCTCGGGACGCTCCAGGGGTTTGCTGATAACGACGCGGAGTACTTTCTCGGCGTGCCATTCGCCTCCCCGCCGGTCGGTGAATTGCGGTGGCAGCCGCCAGGGGAAATGGATCCATGGGAAGGAGTTCTCGACGCCACTGCATACGGCCCTGCATGTGCCGCTGCCGAATTCCCGGGTTCCCCACGGTCGGAATCTGAAGACTGCCTGTTCCTCAATATCTTCCGGCGCGCCGGTATATCGGATAACGATCGGCTGCCGGTATATGTGTTTATTCATGGCGGCGGGTTCGTGAACGGCAGTGCCAGCCAGTACGACGCGTCAGCCATTGCCAGCATGAACAACATCATCACTGTCAGCGTCAACTATCGGTTGGGAGTTCTCGGGTTCCTGGCGCATCCAGACCTAACTGCGGAAGGCGAGGGAAGTTCGGGAAACTACGGCCTGATGGATCAGCAAGCTGCGTTGCGGTGGATCCAATCGCACATCTCGTCGTTTGGTGGTGACAAGGCGAATGTCACCCTTGGCGGGGAATCGGCGGGAGGCGCATCTGTGTGCTCCCACCTTACGTCGCCAGCATCTTCAGGGCTCTTTCATCAGGCGATGATGCAAAGCGCGTTTTGCTGGAGCACCTCCCTGGATGCCGCCGAGGCCAGCGGCCAGGAAATCGTTGCCAGTCTTGGCTGCGAAGAGGTGGATGTGGTTGCCTGCCTTCGTAGCTTGCCGGTGGCGAACCTCATCGACGTTCCCATCCCCGGTCTCATGCCACCCGTGTTTGGAACCGACATTCTTCCAGAGGACCCCGATACAGTTATTGCCGAAGGCCGTGCGCATTCTGTGCCGGTCTTTATCGGGTGGAACCGGGATGAGGGCCGGGTGTTCGGGCTCGGGTATTTGGGGATGCGGGAGAACGGCTACGAAGAAACGGTGCTTGCCCAATTTGGTGACCGCGCCGATGAGTTCAAGGCGCTCTATCCCTGGCCCACCAATGGCTTCGCCGCCTTCACAGGTGTGTACGTGTTGGGCGGGGCAGTCTCGGATCAGTTTGCGTGTGATTCGCTTGAAATGGCCGATAATTTCAGTGCCATAGCGCCCGTGGTCTACGTGTATGTGTTCTCCCACCAGTACGGCCCCGGCCTCATTCCTCGACTCCTTCCGCCGAGCTACAACTGGGGTGCCGGCCATGCGGCTGAGTTGGCCTACCTGTTCCCATCCTTTGACGCCGGAGTGCCGTTGGCAAGCGGCTTCGACCCCGACGAGCAACTGTTGGCGCATCAAATGAAACTACAGTGGGGACAATTCGTGGCAACAGGATCTCCCAATGCGGATAGTCTCATCCCCTGGATGCCGTATAGCGAAACCGGGACTGTCATGGTGCTGCAGGCCGGTAACAACAGCGTAACGACGGATGGGGAAGTGCTGAGGGATCGGCACAACTGCGCATTCTGGGACACTGTTGACAACCCACCTACCTGGGGACCGCCGACAGATCTCCCAGTATCGAACGGGATAGAACACCAGGCCGACTGATCCATACGCGCCCCTATGTATACAAAATGGTGCGCACGAAATCTGGTTCTCTGTTAATATGTACAAAAGTTCTCTTCGACAATTTGGCCTTACAGGAGGTTTATTGACATGAAGTCCCTGAATCGTCGTTCGTTTGCCGCCATGGCGACGGCCACAACGATCGCGCCAGCCGTGCTGAAGGGCACCGCAGCGGCGCAAAGCACCCCAGTGGCGCAAAGTGACTGGGCCAAGGAAACCCTACAGATCATGGCTCCGGCCAGCCCGGGTGGCGGCTGGGACACCACCGCACGGGAACTGCAGCGCTCGCTGCAGGAAGCCGAGTTGGTAAGCACTGTAGAGGTCTTCAATGTACCGGGTGCCGGTGGAACCATCGGCCTGGCCGATCTGGCCAGCAAGTACAAGGGCGATAGCCACACCCTCATGGTCATGGGTCTGGTGATGATCGGCGGCATCGGCCTCAATGAGGCACCGGTTGGCCTCGATCAATCCACCCCCCTGGCTCGCCTCACCGGCGAGTGGGAAGTGATTGTGGTTCCTGCGGATAGCCCACACGAAACCATGGCTGATTTGGTTGCAGCGTTCAAAGAAGATCCGGCTGGCGTCAGTTGGGCCGGGGGCTCTGCCGGCGGCACCGATCACCTGTTGGTCGGCCTGATTGCGCAGGCATTGGAAATCGATCCAGCCGAAATTAACTACGTGCCATTCTCCGGTGGTGGTGAGGCCCTGGCCTCGCTGCTGGGCAATGAGACCACTGCTGGCGTTTCGGGTCTTGGTGAGTTCCTGCCTCAAATCGAATCGGGTGAGCTCCGCGCGCTGGCGGTCTCTGGTCGCGATGAAGGTGGCGACGATACCATTCCAACGCTGAAGGAATCGGACATCGACGTTGAGCTTTCCAACTGGCGCGGCATCGTCGCACCGCCGGAAATCGAGGACGCTGATAAGGATGCTATCCTCGAAACCCTCGATGCGCTTCACGAATCCGATGTATGGAAAGAAACGCTGGAGAAATTCGCCTGGAGCGACCAGTACCTTTCCGGTGATGAGTTCGTCACCTTCATCGAAGATGAAACCGAACGCGTCAACACCATCCTCACCGACCTTGGTTTGCTGGAAGGCTAGTTCACGGGCGAAACGGGGAGCGCAAGCTCCCCGTTTTCTTTCAGAGGCTGTGAGATGCATAGCGAATATCCACCCACACTCGATGACATTACCGAAGGCCCGGAGCCGAAAGGCTGGGAACGCTGGATTGAGTTGGCGGTCGCGATTGGTGTAATCGTGGTGGCCATCGTAATTCTGTGGTTGGCCAGGGATTTCCGGGCCCCGCGCAGCGTGCGTGTGAGTCCGCGCGTGTTCCCGCAGCTGGTGGGTATCGGCATGTTGCTGGTGGGCGTGTGGTACGTGATCGACATTGTGCGCAGTCCGAAACCCCTTTCTGCCGGCGAAGATAGCGAAGATGTGGATATCACCGCCAAGCCCAGTTGGAGCACGCTGATCCTGGTTGGCGTGGGCCTTACCGCCTTTGCGTTGTTGGTGCAGCGCGCCGGATTTGCCATTGCCGCCGGCGTCATGTTCGCCATTTGCAGCACCGCCATGGGGGCGAAGAACATCCTGCTCAACCTGGGTATTGGCCTTGCCATGGGGCTGGCTGTGTACCTGATGTTCGATACGTGGCTTGGGGTGCGGCTGCCTGCGGGCTGGCTTGAATCCGTTCTGCCGTAGCCAGGAGAGGTGGGGACGACCATGGATGCGGTAAATTCCTTGATGGATGGCTTTGCCATTGCGCTCACTCCCGGCAATCTCGGCTGGGCGTTATTGGGCGTTATTTTGGGCACGTTTGTGGGCGTGCTCCCCGGTATCGGACCGGCGCTCACCGTGGCGCTGTTGCTGCCCATTACGTATTCGCTGGACCCGATTCCGGCGTTTATCCTGTTCGCCGGCATTTACTACGGCGGCATGTACGGCGGCTCAACAACGTCCATCCTGCTGAACACCCCGGGTGAAAGCGCCTCGATCATTACCGCGCTGGAAGGCAACAAAATGGCCCGCAAGGGTCGTGGCGCTGCCGCGCTGGCCACTGCCGCCATCGGTTCATTTGTCGCCGGCACCATCGCCACGATCGGCCTGACTTTTGTCGCACCGGCCATGGCCGATTTTGCCCGCAATTTCGGCAGCCCCGAGTATTTCATGATCATGGTGCTGGCCTTCACTACGGTGAGCACACTGTTGGGCGATTCCCGGGTGCGTGGCCTCGTCAGCCTTTTCATGGGCCTTGCACTTGGGCTGGTTGGCATCGATCTCCTTACCAGCCAGGCTCGCTATACATTCGGCAACCAGCATCTCTTTGGTGGTATCGATGTGGTCACGATCGCCGTCGGCCTCTTCGCTGTCGGCGAAACCCTCTGGATTGCCTCGCGACTGCGATCAACCCCGGGCAAGGTCCAACCAATCCAGGGTAAATGGATGACCAGGGAGGACTGGCGACGCAGTTGGAAGCCGTGGCTACGCGGCACTGCGCTCGGTTTTCCGATCGGATCGTTGCCCGCCGGTGGCGCCGAGGTGCCCACGTTCCTCAGCTACTCGCTGGAGAAAAAGCTTTCCAAGCATCCTGAGGAATTCGGTCATGGCGCCATTGAAGGCGTCGCCGGCCCCGAAGCGGCCAATAACGCCTCGGCTGCCGGCACGTTGGTGCCCCTGCTTACACTCGGACTGCCCACCACCGCGACCGCCGCGATTTTGCTGGCGGCGTTCCAGCGATATAACCTTAATCCCGGACCGCAACTGTTCGATAGCTCGCCAGAGTTGGTGTGGGGCCTCATCGCCAGCCTGTACATCGGCAACCTGATGTTGCTGGTGCTGAACCTGCCGCTGGTTGGGGTGTGGGTGAAGCTGCTGAGTATCCCTCGGCCATGGCTCTATAGCGGCATCCTGGTGTTTGCTGGCCTTGGCACCTGGGCGCAAAGCCAGAGCGTTACCGGCCTGATCGTGTTGTACGCGCTGGGTGTCCTGGGCTACATGATGCGCCGCTTTGGCATCCCGGTAGGGCCGTGTGTGGTGGGCGCGATTCTCGGGCCGCTGGCGGAGAAGCAATTCCGCACCGCCATGCAGATCAATCAGAACGACTGGACGGTGTTCTTCACCCGCTCCCTCAGCCTGTCGATTTTCCTGATCACCGTGCTGATCATCGTCTTGCCAGTCGTCGTCGGTACCATCCGCAGCCGCATGGCCATGACCCGCGCCGAATCAAACGTGTAGGCCGGCAACCCGTGCAAGATTGAAAGAGCGGAATTGATACTTCGCTCGCGCACTGTCGCTTCACGGGCCGCAGCAGCACCTTGAACCGGGTCGGTGACCGAGGTCATTGTCCCCATCCGTAGCAAGGATGTCGCGCCGAACAACAGGCACCCGCCCTTCTCATCACACGCACCATCAACTCACATTGCGCTTCTGCCGAATGTGGGCTACAAGGGATCACGGTTTGCCGCCAACACTGTCGACGAAAGCTTTTGATGACCACAACACACACGGCCGATTCCACGTTTCCTGGCAGGAGCACGCTGATGGCGCGGCGCCTGGCCCAACTTTTCATTGGCCTCTTCCTGTATGGGGCGGGGATTGCGTTCCTGGTACGAAGTAATCTTGGCGCTGCATCCTGGGATGTCCTCACGCAGGGTATTTCACATCACGCTCCGTGGTCGTTCGGCACGATTACCATCATCCTGAGCGGTATTGTGCTGCTCTTCTGGATACCCCTGGGGCAAAAGCCCGGCATCGGCACGGTGCTCAACTCATTGCTGGTCGGCCCATCGGCAGATGCCAGCTTCGCCCTGATACCTGAAACCGATACGCTCTGGGTGCGCGTCACCTACATCGTGCTGGGAATCGTTGTTGTCGGTATGGCGACCGGGCTCTACATCGGTTCGCGCTTCGGTCCCGGCCCGCGGGACGGACTGATGACCGGGCTGCACCGGGTCACCGGGTTGCCGATCTGGAAGGTTCGTGTCGCGATTGAGCTCGCCGTTGTGGCAATCGGTTGGACGCTGGGAGGCACGGTCGGCGTCGGCACAATTGCGTTTGCCGTGTTCATCGGCTACGTCTGCCAATATTTCATGCGGATCTTTCGAGTGTCGCTGCCCACTGATGCCAAGCAGAACGTGGTGGCAACGGTTGGCGACAACCAGCACACGCCGGGAATCCAGGAGTCACCAGCGTAGCGCATCGGATTTCGATAACGCTACTCGATGCTCTCTTGACCAAGAATCTCCTCGATCCATTCACGATGTTCGCGATAGTGATAGGGGCCGTTGCCATCGATCTTGTAGCAAATGGCAAAATCCCCCGCGCCCGGCACGAAATCGTTCACCGGCTTGAGCAAATCCTCATCGCTCATCTCGGCCACAATGTTCACCAGCGTGTCATGGCGGTTGCGCAGGTCGGCGATGACATCGGCGACGGGCGTATCGATGGTGTTTTGGCGAATAGCCTCGTTCAAGGGGTTGTAATCGGCAAAGCCAAACAACTTTTCCGGTGCACCGAGACCGGTCCATTGCGGTTGGCCATCCCTCACCATCACAGTGACGCTATGCAGCCAGGCAGCGAGATTGGCGAGGTGATCCCGCACATTCCAGCCGGCCGCATCCGTCTTTGAGAGGAGATCAT
>DJVD01000182.1 GCA_002440805.1 Chloroflexi bacterium UBA6265 | reverse complement strand
GCTTGTCGGCCCAGCGCAGGTACATGCGACTGAGCATGCTGGCCCAATCCTGGGCATCGACTCCGCCTTCGCCCGAGTGAATAATGATGATGGCGTTGGAACGATCGTGAGGACCATCCAGTGCCGATTCCAGCTCCAGCTTGTTGACCGCATCGACCAGCGCATCACGTTCCGGTTCAATTTCGTCCAGGAGTTCCGGCTCATCCGCGGCCAGTTCCAGCATATCGAGGTAATCGTTTACCGCCGTATGGGTGGCGTTAAAGCCATCAACGCGGGCCTTCAGTTCTCCCAGGCGTCGCATTTCCTTCTGGGCATTATCCGGATCGTCCCAGTAACTCGGTTGTCCGCTGCGGTGTTCCAGGTCCGCGATTTCCCTCTCGTCGCTGTCGAGGTCAAAGGCGCCCCCGGAGCGACTCGAGGCGCGTTTGCAGCTCGGTCAGGCTCCTGGAAAGGTCGTCACGCGTGGCCATGGTGCACAATCTCCCGGATAGTTAAGAACGATCGCACATTGGCGATCGCAAAGATGCATTCAAGTATACGAGGGAACGCCAATGCGATTCGGCACGGTTTCGGGCGTGATTGGGATAGGGCCAGGGGAACCGTGGTTCACCGTTATGCTCCACACAGGTGAAACCACGGAGGTGATTCGGGATGAAGCTGTTCCGGCAGCGCTTGCCGATCACAAGCCGGCCTGGTTGATCGATCAACTGGTGCAGGAGACGCTTGGGAATGAACTCGCCGAGCTCGGATGGGAAGTGATCGCTGTCAGCGAGGCCGTGAGCGACGATCAGGTGCGAAGTCGCAACTGGACCGTTCGCAACCTTGGCTAACTACCAGAGTTCTTCCTCCATCAGCCGGTCACAAATCGCCTGCAGCTGTTCGTCGGAGAAGAACTCGATCGTCATTGTGCCGCCGGATGTGCCGCTCCGCTTCAGCGTCACCCGCGTGCCGAGCGCCTCGCGTAAGCGGCTTTCGACACGAACCGTTTCCGGATCCAGGGCTGGTCGCTCGAAAGCGCGCTGGGCTGGCTTCTGGGTCCAGGTTCGCACCATCTGCTCAGTCTGGCGGACATTGAGGCCTCTGGAGCGAACCTGGTCCAAAACTTCCAGTTGATCCGTCATCGAGGAAAGCCCCAGCATCGCCCGGGCGTGCCCTTCTGTGATTTCACCCATCACCAACGATTCCTGCACCGGTTCGGGTGCATTGAGCAACCGCAATGTGTTGGTAATCGCCACCCGGCTCTTGCCGACGCGTTCGGCTACCTCGCCCTGGGTGAGCCGGAAATCCTCTATTAACCGGCGATAGGCGTGGGCTTCCTCCATTGGCGACAGGTCGGCTCTGACAACGTTTTCGACGATCGCGAGTTCCAGCATGGCTTGGGGCGTGGCATCCATGATTACGACCGGAACGTCTTCCAGCCCTGCCAATGACGATGCCCGCCAACGTCGCTCACCGGCGATCAGGGTGTAGACACCATTGCTGTCCGCCGCACTTACCACCAGGGGTTGCATCACGCCATGGGTACGAATGCTTGCGGCCAGTTCTTCGAGCTGATCGTGCTTCAGGTGTAAACGCGGTTGCCACGGGTTTGGCTGCACGGATTCGATGGGCACCCTGAGGAACCCGTTCTCCTTTGCAGCCCCTGCAGTACTGGCGGGGGAGGGTGTTGTTGCGGGCGACGATGAGATGAGCGATTCCAGCCCACGACCGAGTCCGCCGCGACGCGGCTTCTGTTTGGCGGCTGTAGTCTTTGGTTTCGCTGAATCCTGCACCACACGCTCCTGATCGGACGCTTGTTCCACAATGTCGAAAGTTTAGCACCGTGTGTCGGTATACTTGGCGGAATGCATTCGCCGCGTCGGGCGTTTTGGCCCGGCGACCTTGCCCTGAAGGACGATCCCATCCAATGCTCCAATTCACCGCAACGCTCTTTGCCGCATTTGTCGCAGTTGCTGCAATCTACGGTCTGATCAACTGGTGCCAAAAGGCCTCTACCGGCGACAAGGCTGCTGTGATGGGTCTCTATTTGTTGTGGGGCATGCCGGGTGTATTGCTGCTTGTTGCTGGCCTTGCGCTGGTAGTAAATGGCAAGAACGAAGGCGTGCCGGTGATGGGAATAGGCATTGGGCTTTCGTTGCCGATGTTACGGCCATTCCGGCAACTCATGAGCAATGTCACGAATATTGATCCGGATTCCCCGATCGATTGGTCGGGTCTGGCTATCGTACTGGCGTTGCTTGGATTCCTGATTCCTACGTCATTTGTGAACTCGGCACCTGACGTGGTGGCCCAGAACAGCGCCACCACATTGACCTCGGGACTGCTTCAAAACCTGCTGGCATACGTATTGATCGCCTATGTTGCGGTCGGTTATCGCAACTATCGAACTGGACACGAATCCACCCTACGCCTCGGCATTCAAATGCCAACAACCCTGCAAATGACGACTGGCCTGGCTGGAGTGTTTGCCGCATTTGTGGCGGCATTCGTCGGTGGAGCACTGACGCAGTGGTTACAGCCGGACAAGATCACCGGCATCGAAAAGAGCATCGAATCGATTCTTGCTGGTGTTACGAATCCGCTTGTGGCCATCGTGCTGGCAATTAGCACCGGCTTCGGCGAGGAGATTTTTTTCCGTGGGGCGTTGCAACCTCGATTGGGGATCGTGCTTACGTCGATCCTCTTTGCATTTCTCCACGCCCAGTATGGGTTTACCTGGATCCTGCTCGGCATGTTCCTTATTGGCCTCACCTTTGGCTGGCTGGCGAAGAATTACGGCACCATGAGCGCCGTGATTGCCCACGTTGTCTATAACTTGCTCGTCGTGGTGCTCAACGTCTGGATTCTCTAGCGAAAAACGTGCGGAACCTCCACAATACCTCTACAACAAACGGGGCCAATGTGGGTTCCACCTAACGTGCATAAATGTGCCAGACGCATTCGTAGCCATGGGGAAATCTATGCGCATCGTGGAAATCCGAGACCTGGATGGTCCCAACCTGTTCCTGGACGGTCCAGCAATCAAGGTCGAGCTGGGTGAGGTGGTGCCGGAACAGATGGAGCACGTGGCGGAAACGCTTGGCTCACACGTGCGCGACCTTCACACCGCCCTGGGAATCGACGTACCAGAAATGACCTCAATGACCATGGAGGCACCGGGTCACCTGGTTGTGGCGTTTGGCTGGCAGCACCGGGCCCTGGCGCGCGGGATTGGCTACAGGGCCGCGTTGTTGACAACTGGCGAGCAATCCGACAGCGACGTTGTCATCGACGAGTTGAATGAGATCCAGGCCCGAGAGCCTGAGGAAGATGATGCTCCACTGCTGATCCGCGCCGAGGGGCGCACGATCCCGATCATCGCAATTACTGGTACGAACGGCAAAACCACCACTTCCCGGTTGATCTCGTTTGTCCTTCGGTCTGCTGGCCATGTCGTCGGCCTGACGTCGAGTGCCGGCGTTTTTATCGACACCGAGATGGTCCTCAAGGGCGACTATTCCGGACCATCCGGTGCCCGACGTGTATTCGAGGAGCCGTCCGTAGAGTACGCCGTGCTGGAAACCGCGCGGGGTGGCATGTTGTTGCGGGGTTGCGGCTTTGAAGATGCAGATGTGGCGGTGGTAACCAATGTCACTGAGGATCACCTCGGTGTGCATGGTGTCTATACCATTGAAGGGCTCGCGGCCGTCAAATCGATCATCGCCCGCAACGTCAAACCCGGCGGGTTTTGCGTCCTCAATGCCGATGATGACCGCGTACGCGCCATGGCCGAGGTCACTCCCGGCATCCCGGTATTCTTCAGTCGTAACCTGGAAAACACCGCCATGGCGAATCACCTTGCCGCGGGCGGGAGCGGAATCTTCGTCGAGCAGGGTGGTGATATCACCTGGCAGCACCAGGGCGAGGTCACTGCCGTCACAAATGTGGCCAACATTCCGATGACGTTTAACGGTCGAGCCACGCACCAGGTAGAAAACGCATTGGCGGCGATTGCCGCACTTATTGGTGTGGGGATGGAGCATGGTGTCATTCGCGAGGCATTAGGGAACTTCCGCAGCTCCGCGGAGGATAGCAAGGGAAGACTGAACGTGTTCGAGATCGGTGACGCTACGGTGATCGTCGATTTTGCCCATAATGAAGTGGGCCTCGTGAACCTGCTCAATTTTGCCAGGACCTACCTAAATGATGGTGGCAGGCTGATTTCAATCGTCGGCACCGCCGGTGATCGCGAGGACGGAGCCTTGCAGGCAATCGCGCAACGCGCCGTCGAGATGTCTGATGTGGTCGTGCTCAAGGATTCAATCCACTACCTGCGCGGTCGCGAGCCGGGCGAGATGATTACGCTGATGCAGGCAGGTGTACGTGCCGCCGGAAAGCCTGAAGTGGAGGTACTGGAAGCAACCGATGAACGGGCAGCCACGCTTCGCATGATCGACCAGTTACGGCCGAATGATGTTTTGGCTGTGATGTGCGTGGAGGATTACGACTTCCTGCTGACAGAAATGGCGAAACGCGGCAAAGCGCAAGTTTGAGGTAAGCCCGCGGCTGATTGCGTGCTAGTATCGAAGTACAGACGTTGACTGCCACAATCCGAGGTACGCATGAGTTCGATCCAGCCACTTACATTCCACCCCGATCCGAAAGCCATCACCGGTCCGCGGGATCAATTCGGCCGCACCATGAACTACCTGCGGATTTCCCTCACCGATCGCTGCAACTTCCGCTGCCTGTACTGCATGCCTCCCACCGGTATGGAGTTCCAGCCGAAGGATGAAATGCTGAGCGACGATGAACTCGTTCGCCTGGTTGGCATTTTTGCGAAGGAGGGTGTTACCAAACTGCGGCTCACCGGTGGTGAACCCACGATCCGTCCTCATCTCACCGAACTGATTCGCGCATTCAAATCGTTCCCCGGCATCAACGAAATCGCCATGACCACCAACGCCTTGTTGCTGGGTCGCAAGGCGCAGGAGTACAAGGACGCGGGACTCGATCGCGTGAATGTCAGCATCGATACGCTGGATCCGGCTCGATTCCGCTTTA
>DJVD01000154.1 GCA_002440805.1 Chloroflexi bacterium UBA6265 | reverse complement strand
GCCGGAAGTTCCACCTGGCAACACATGGTGCTGCCTTCTGTCACACTCGGCATCGGCGGCAGTGCCAGCCTGATGCGAGTGGTGCGCAGCGAAATGCTGGAGAACCTCGGCCAGGATTACGTGCAAACAGCCCGCGCCAAGGGACTGACGAACTCGGACGTCATTGTTCGCCACGCCCTGCGTAATGCCCTGCTACCCGTCAGCACCATCCTCGGTATGCGACTGGCCGGGATGCTCGGCGGCGCTGTTATTGTGGAAACCATTTTCAGTTGGCCGGGCGTGGGCAAGTTGGTGGTAGATGCGATTTTCGATCGTGATTACCCGATGATCCAGGGATTCGTCATCTTCATGGGCACCGTCACGCTGCTGATTAACCTCGTTGTGGATATCGGCTATGGCCTGATCGATCCGCGCGTAAAAATGTCGCAATAGCGACCAGGGATACTTATGGCCAGCCACGTGCTCACTCGACCCATCAGTAGAAACAATCCCGAAATCACGCTCGCCCCGGTGCGGAAGTTTATTGTGCTGCGTCAGTTGATGCACGATAAGCCCGCCCTGATTGGCCTGGTGTTGTTGGCGATCCTTGTGGGAATGGCGATCTTTGCGCCCTGGGTTGCTCCATATGATCCCGCCAAGACAAGTCCGCTGGCCAGCCTGGAGGGACCAAGCAGGGAGCACTTGCTCGGCACGGATAGCCTTGGTCGCGACATGTTCAGCCGCATCGTTCATGGCGCTCGCTGGAGCCTCGGCGCGGCAGCCACGGCAAGCGCCGCAATCGTGGTGCTGGGGGTGACGATCGGTATCGTCGCTGGCTTCTTCGGCGGCATTGTCGATGCCATTCTGATGCGCCTGGTCGATGTGCTGATGGCGTTTCCGAGCATGATTTTGGCGCTGGCGATTGTGGGCATGCTCGGCCCCAGCCTGCGGAATGTGCTCATCGGCATGGTGGCAGTGTGGTGGGTAGATTACGCCCGTATCGTTCGTGGCATTACCCTGCGGGTGGTACAAAACGATTACGTGAAAGCCGCCCATTGCTGCGGCTGCCACCCCACGCGCACCATGCTCCGGCATATCTTCCCCAACGTTATCCCCACCGTGGTAGTGCTCGCCACGCTGGAACTTGGTTCGCTCATTCTGGCGATTTCCGGCCTCAGCTTCCTCGGGCTTGGCGCGCAGCCGCCCACGCCGGAATGGGGCACCATGATCAATGAGGGTCGCATGTTCTTTTTGAACGAACCCCAGTTGATGATGTATCCCGGCATCGCCATCACCCTGGTGGTGCTGGCCTGCAACCTCGTGGGCGATGGCCTGCGAGATGCCCTCGACCCGCGCATGCACAAACGTTAATTTGCACCACAACATTCGCAGGAAAGCTGTATCTTGCCGCCTCACCAGTCCTGTAAGATGGATGGCAAAGGAGGTACGTCCATGACCCATATGATTACGTTCGAGGGCGAGATTGCGGCCAGCCGTGAGCACGTTTACGATGCGTTCCTCGCGCCAGAAGGCCTGCGGCAATGGCACCGCGCCTCAGACGACTGGTCCACTCCGCATGCGGAAACCGATCCGCAAGTCGGAGGCCGGTTCAATATCGGCTACGCCGATCCCACCGGCGAGCATTCATTCGATTTCACCGGTGCGTACACCGAACTGGATCGGCCGAACCACATCGCCTACACGATCGATGACGGTCGCAAGGTGGACGTGGTGTTCACCGATGCCGGCGATGGCCGCACGCACGTGCGGTGGAGCTTCGAACCGGAAAGCGAGAATCCGGAGGACATGCAGAAGATGGGCTGGGCAAATCAACTCACCAGCCTGAAGCGATACCTCGAAGGATAAAAATGCCGGGCGCTGGAATGCGTGCGTTCAGGTATGCAGACCAACGCTGCGCACGTCCACGCTTTCCAGCAGCACCGGCAGGCCCAGGCGCAAGGTGTTGTGGATTTCGGCCACGGCATCGGTATGGCGAACGAGATCGCGAATTACTCGTTCATCGCCGGTAGCGGTAACTTCCACGGCGTACCCGATATGGCGAGCGGGATCACCGGGACCTGCGAATTCGCTGTGTACCCGCACGCTCACCTCAATAACCTCGATGTCGAAAGCCGGCGCCTCCCGGAAAAGATCGTTGCAGAAACACGTTGCCAGCGCCGCGCAGAGGAATTCGCCACCGCTTGTCGCCGATCCTCGGCCCTGTTCCTTCGCTACAACCGGGATCGCATGCTCGGCGGCGCCTGTAGCAACAACCATGCTATGCGTAGAGGCAGTGTTGGCGAGTGTGGCGAATACCTGCATCGGGCTCCCCTTTCGAGCGTGTCACATAGTATCTTCACTTTACCAAAGACATTATTGAAGTGACATCAATCACGGTGCAATCTTCATCAGATCTTGCCGGATGCCCATATTTCGTGATGCATTTGCTAGAATATGAAGGAGAAATGGTGGTTGGGGCATGATGCTCCGAATTCTTCTCAACGTGAAAGGGAGTTGGTATGCCTAAGTCTCTTAACGCTCTCACACTTGTTTTGGTGATTATCGGGGCCCTGAACTGGCTCCTCGTAGGCGCGTTCGAGTGGGATCTCGTCGCCGCTATTGGTGGACTTGATTTCGGGGAGACAAATGCGTTCACCCGAACCATCTACATCCTCGTTGGCCTCTCGGGCCTGGCACAGCTTGCCAGCCTGTTGCAGATCCTCGGCAACGACGACGTCTAATCCGTTCACAAACGCCCGCACCCTGAATCGGGTGCGGGCGTTTTGGGTAGTGGCCATCTCACACCAACCGTCCACCTGCAAATCAGCTTTTCCCCAGATGCCAATGAACGCTGGTATTATTCCAAGAGCCGTTTCACATGGCGAGGCAATGGTGCCAGCAACCCGTTCGTCATCCACTCCGGAGTTCACTTACATGACCCAGCCGACGGTCTGCCGCGGAATTCGCGGGGCAACCACAGCCGCCGCCAACACGGCCGAGGATATCCTCGAAGCCACCCAGGAACTGGTCGATGTTCTCATCGGGCTCAATAATCTCAAGTCCGAAGACATCGCTTCGGCCATCTTTACCACCACGCCCGATCTTAACGCCATGTTCCCGGCAGCCGCTGCC
Source organism: Chloroflexi bacterium UBA6265 (assembly GCA_002440805.1). Taxonomy (GTDB): domain Bacteria; phylum Chloroflexota; class Chloroflexia; order Thermomicrobiales; family UBA6265; genus UBA6265. The sequence continues at coordinate 8,278 of DJVD01000154.1, read as the reverse complement.
CGCATGTTTGGCTGGACCGAAGTCCCGATGATGTGTGCCCATGAAATGAGCGTACCCGGGAGCCTGACGAAAGCCGTGCGTGTGCTGGTACATGTGAATACCACCATGAGCCCGTCCGAGATTCGCCACGTCTACCTCAAAGGCGCCAAGAAACTTCGACCTGAATGGGGAGTTTCCGATGCGGAAATTCACCGCCTCACCTCCCAGTCATCGTCTGAAGAAGCCGATGTCGAAGCCGTACCGGTGGTGAACTAACACCTGCATCCAAAGGACTCAACAATGATCATCGTAATGAAGCCGGATGCCACACCGGAGAAACTTCGTGCTGTTATCGAGCGGGTAGAATCGCTGGACCTCAAGGTTCACCTCAGCCAGGGTGAGGGGCATACCATTATCGGTGTGGTCGGGTTGCCGTTGCCGCCAACACTGGACGAACTCTTCGGCCAGTTGCCCGGTGTGCAGACCGTGCTGCGGGTCTCCAAGAAGTACAAGCTCGCCGGCTGGGATTTCCATCCCCAAAAGTCCGTCATCGATCTCGGCGATGGCGTCACCATCGGTGGCAATGCCATCTCCCTCATGGCCGGTCCCTGCTCGGTCGAATCCGAAGAACAAACCATGGCCACCGCCCGTGCCGTCGCCGCCTCCGGGGCCACCATCCTCCGCGGTGGCGCCTTCAAGCCCCGTACCTCCCCCTACGAGTTCCGCGGCCTCGGCGAACAGGGCCTGCAGATCCTCGCCCAGGCCCGCGAGGAAACCGGCCTCAAGATCATCACCGAGGTGATGACCCCCTCCGATGTCGAACTCGTCGCCCGCTACACCGATATCTTCCAGATCGGCGCCCGCAACAGCCAGAACTACCTGCTGCTCGAGGAAGTCGGCAAGGCGATGAAGCCGGTGATGCTCAAGCGCGGCCTCTCGATGCTGATCGAGGAATGGCTGCTGGCCGCCGAATATGTGATGGCCCAGGGCAACCCCGATGTGATGCTCTGCGAACGCGGCATCCGCACCTTTGAGACCGCCACCCGCAATACCTTCGATGTCTCGGCGGTGCCGGTGCTGCAAAGCATGAGCCACCTGCCGGTGATCGTCGATCCCTCCCATGCCGCCGGCAAGCGCAAGTTCGTCGATGCCCTCACCCTCGCCGGTATTGCCGCCGGCGCCGATGGCGTCATCCTCGAGGTCCATCCCGAACCCGACCAGGCCATGAGCGATGGCGCCCAAAGCCTCAACTTCGACCAGTTCGCCCGCCTCGCCCCCAAGATCCAGACCGTCGCCGAGGCAGTGGGGAGAGGACTCAAGATTCCTGGGGCAACGGTGGCCTAAGGTGGATATTCCGGAACGATATCGTCGGGCACTGGACACAGTCCTGACAGAACTCGCATCCGTCACCGAACCGGTGGGCATTGTGCTCACCGGTTCGGTTATTCACGGTACCGCAGCTGAAACCAGCGACCTCGATGTAGCCATTCTCCACGACCTTCCCTGGCGACAGCGGGTACAACGGGTGGTGGATGGCGTGCCGGTGGAATGTTTCATCAATTCCGACGGCTGGTGGCAGCACACGCTCGACTCCGAAGCTGCCGCAGGACGATCGCCTGCTGCCCATTTCCTCGCCCGGGGGTTGATCTGGCGAGATACCGACGGCCGCATGCGCGATTTGCAACGCACGGCGCAGGCGTATGTCGATGCTGGCCCACAGGTATCATCAGATACGCTACTGGCCGCGAAATATTCGGCTGTCGCCACGCTTGAAGATGGTGGCGATATCGTTACTATTGACGAGGATCGTTCCCGGTGGCTTCTCCTGGATGCCATCGACAAAGCGCTTCGCTATCACTATCTCATCAACCAAATCTGGATTCCGCGGGAGAAAGATCTGTTCGCAGATGTGGATCGTCGCTGGCCTGAAATCGGTGCGTCCGTACGGCACGCATACCGTACGGATAGTGTTGTTGCGCTCAACATCATTACTCAAAGCATCGTTCATCTCACGACCGGCGAGATCCGGTTCTTCAATTGGTCGTCCACTCCCCAAGAAATGGATCCGTCCTAATGCCAGGTCGCGCCGCCCAATCTCGGTTGATGCTCTTCATCGTGTTCTGCGCCTTCATCAGCATCGGTTTTCCCGACGCCGTATTGGGCGTTGCCTGGCCAGAAATGCGCCTTGATTTCGATCGCAACCGTGCCGATGTCGGCATCATCCTGGTTTTCAATTCGCTGGGATACTTTAGTTCCGGTGCGGCAGCCGGTACCTTCCTTGAGAGGTTTGGTGTTGGCAAAACGCTGGCGTTCAGTACATTGCTGGTGGCTGCCGGGTTGGGCGGCTACGCGATTTCGCCAACGTTCTGGGCGCTGCCATTCATTGCCATCTGTGTTGGCTTTGGCAGTGGCGCAGTTGATGCCGGCCTCAATTTCTACGCCGCCGAAATGTATAGCAACAAGGTGATGAACTGGCTGCACGCCTTCTTTGGTATCGGCGCCATGATCGGGCCGTTCATCATGGCCGGCACACTCAATGCCGGGGCAGCCTGGCGATGGGGATACGCCATTGTCGCGATGGTAACGCTGCTGCTGGCGGTGATCTTCGTGCTGCGCATGCACAGCTGGGAGCCCGTAAAGCCCCACGATGAGGAAACCACCCGCATCGGTGCGAGGGATGTGCTGCGCAAGCCTCTGGTATGGCTGCAGATCGGCCTGTTTTTCACCATGGTGGGTATCGAGGCCTCTGTTGGCGTCTGGACCGCAACCCTCCTCATCGAACGATTCGGCGAATCGGCTGCATCTGCGGGTCTTTGGGCTGGTCTCTATTGGGGGGCAGTGGCTTTGGGCCGCATCGTGATTCCCGTGGTGTTCAGCCGGGTTCCCACCGCACGTGTCATTCAGGGAGGCGCGATCACGATGTTGATCGCCTCGTTGTTGCTGATCCCGGATGCCGCCTGGATGATGAAAATCGGTGTTGTCCTCTTCGGCCTCGGCAATGCACCCCTCTTCCCCAATCTGATGACGCTAACACCGCATCGCTATGGGCGCGAGGTGGCGATCCACACGATCGGCTTCCAGGTGAGTGCCGCTACGGCAGCTGGCGCAATCATTCCTGGACTGGCTGGTGTGCTCTCGCAGGCTACAGACCTGGTTGCGATTCCGATCACGATCTCCGTCGTGGCAGTCATCGTTGTCCTGCTGGAACAGCAACTGCGATCGCGCACCGGTTTCGCGGATACGGTGCACTAGGGTATGCCTCACGCCCGCACCACATCCACCGTGCTTGTTGTGCTCGTTTTCGCGGCGTTTGTCAGCATCGGCCTGCCCGATGCGATTTTCGGGGCAGCATGGCCATCAATCCGCCAGGAATTCTCGCTCAGCAACGCCGCCGTGGGGTACCTCAATATCCCTGGCGCGCTTGTCTATATCGCCAGTAGTGCCATGCTCGGCACGATTTTGCGCGCCATTGGCGTGGCGAAACTGCTCAGCCTGAGCACGATCCTGGTGGGCACTGGCCTGACAATCTATGCCACAGCGCCCTCATTCTGGATCATCATTCCGGCGGTGATGTTGATCTCGGTCGGGAGCGGGGCCATCGATGCCGCCCTCAACCTCTTCGCCTCGGAGAAGCTGCCCACTCGCTACATGAGCTGGTTGCATGCCTTTTATGGTGTCGGTGCACTGATTGGCCCATTTATCATGGCGACCGTGTTCTGGATGGGACATGGCTGGCGATGGGGCTACGCTGTAATCGCCATGGCGATCTGGCTGATGGCGTTGCTGTTCGTGCTCACGCACGCGCAATGGCAGGCCGATACCGCCACTGGAGCACAGGGCGAACTGGAACCGGCGCTTTCTGGCAAGCAGATCCTGCGCATGCCTCGCGTGCAACTGAGCATGGTGATGTTCGCCATGGGCGCGATTGTGGAAAGCGTCGCCAGTCTGTGGATTGCCTCCCTGCTGCTGCAGCGATTTGGCGTTTCCGAAAGCTGGGCCAGCATCGGAGCCGGCATGTACTGGGTGGGCCTCACCCTGGCCCGCGTGACCGTGCCAATTATCTGGCCACGCGCCGCGCCATACGGGGTGCAGCGTTGGTCGACGCTCCTGGTGATCCTGGCAGCGGCAATGATGATCCCTGAGTTGGAATCACTCACCTGGATGGGCATCATCCTGATGGGGCTGGCGGCGGCAAGCCTGTTCCCGGCGGCAATGAGCATCACCAGCCTGAGGTTTGGGAAAGCGGTTAGCGTACACGCGGTGGGATACCAGATCAGTGCAAGCACTGCGATGTTCGCGTTCATGCCGTCGATTTCCGGGTGGATCGCCGATCACACCAGCATGGCAGCGGTGCCGGTGATTATCCTGGTCGCGGGCCTGGCGAATTTTGGCATTCAACTACTGCTGGCGCGCGGTGACGCGCCGCAAACCTCACAATGAAGGAGATGAAGGGTGGGCATGTGCCCACCCTTCATCCAGTGAGGTGATTAGCTTTCGATTGCGGCCAGGGCCTTGCCCATCCGGGAGATCGATTCTTCCATCAACGGCCGGGACATAGCAAAGTTGAAGCGAACGTGGCGTTTGCCCACTTCACCGCAGGCGGCACCATCGGTGATCGCAACCTTGGCTTCCTCGCGGAAGAAGGTGCCGACATCATCCGGCACTTTGGTATTAGTGAAATCGAGCCATGCCAGGTAGGTGCCATCCGGTTTGCGATACGTCACGCCCGGCAAGTGCTCAGCCACCAGGTCGGCAAGCGCATCGCGGTTGCTCTCCAGGTACGTCAGCACCTCATCCAGCCAGGCTTCACCTTCATTGTAGGCTGCGGTACTCGCGACAACTCCCAGCACGGCCGCTCCATGCGCCATCCACATGGCGCCGCTTTCCTGGAAGATCTTTTCATCGGCATCATTGGAGATCACCAGTTGGGCGCACTTCAGGCCCGGCAGGTTCCAGGCCTTGCTGGCTGCGACGGCGGTGATGGTGTGGCCAGCGTTGACAGCGTTCACCGATGCATACGGCACGTGCAGCTGGCCGCTGAACAACAGGGGTGCATGGATCTCGTCAGAGAACACACGGCCCTCGTGGCGATTCACGATTTCGCCGAGCTTCTCCATCTCCTCGCTGGTGTGTACCTTACCAACCGGGTTGTGCGGGTTGCAGACAATCAACACCTCGCCGCCAGACTGGAAGGCTTGCTCGATGGCGTCGAAGTCGTATTCCCACCCATACCCCGTTTGGAGCATCGGCACTTCGATGATTTCGCGCCCCAGCATCTTGGGGATAAAGAGGAAGGGCATATAGGCCGGGGTGGGCAAAATCACCTTGCCACCCTTTGGTGCGTATTTGGTGAGCGTGATCTCGAGGCCCTTCAGCACATCGGGCATCGATTTCACCATCTCGGGTGTCACATCCCAATTGGTGTGGCGCTGATACCAGCCGGACGTGGCCTCGCTTAGTTCGGCATCAAGCGTTTTCGGCAGGTACCCGAAATAGCCTTCGTTCACGGCCTCGAGTATGGCTTCCTTCACCACCGGAGCGGTTCCATAATCCATTTCGGCCACAAAGGCACCAATGCAATCGGGGAACATGGTCCATTTGGCACCCAGCACTCCCGCCATACGCTCGGCGGTCAGGTTATCGTAGTTAACGCTCATGCACCCACCTTCTTTGGTTGCGTTTAATACAGTGCCAGTAGTATCGCAAAGGTTTGCAATTTGGTGAATAGCTCTCCATTTTCGTCCTAGCCCCTGCTACCCTGATGACAATGAATCGCGAAACGAAATGTTATGCCAAGCGTTTCAGAATCAGGTATGGAACACGTAGCAGATGGAAGGAGCTCCACGTGAAAACGCGCAAACCTGTTTTTCTCATCGCGATTGTCAGTTTGCTGCTTATGTTTGCACCCGCTGCGGCGCAGACTCCGGTCGGAACCGTACCCGGAGCGATCACCGTATCCGGCGAGGCATCGGCCGCTGCTCCCGCCGAGGAAGCGCTGGTGGTGATTACGCTCGGAACCGACGGCAGCAAATATTACGATCCGATGACCGGTATGCCGAACGCGGATGCTACCGCGACGGCGATCGATTCCACCCCGGTGGTTGATGCGATGGTGGCATTCGGCATTCCTGCCGATGCGATTGAGATTTCGCAAACACCGTTTACCGGTGAGTGGGGGCCCGGCCCAATGCCACAGCCGATCCTGATCCTGGTGACGATCACGAATCCAACCGTTGACGGCCTCACCGAGTTGCTGGGCGTGGTTCGCCAGGCCGCAAGCGCCGAGGGCGTGTTTGTGAATCAATTCGGTGTCATGTACTCAGTAGCCGATTGCCGACCGTTGCGGCAGGAAGCCCGCGTAAACGCTGTTGCCGATGCTCGTTCGGAAGCCGAGGACCAGGCAGCGGCCATGAACGTAACCGTGGGTGATGTTGTTGCCAGTAAAGACGTGATGCCCATGATGATGGGTGGATACCAGCCGAACAGCTGCAATACCGTCGTCTCGACCAAGGCGTACGATGCCATGTACATGACGGCCGGGTTCGATCCACGCCTGCCCGCCGAAGTGACGGTATCCATAGCGGTCGAAGTCTCGTTCGATATTCCGTAAGGTGCGATCGATGGCAATGGGCACTACACTGTGCCGTGTAGAACCATCGATTGGCATGTCAAGGAACGATGAATGCAAACTGCGGCCGTATTCAACCCCACTATCCATTCCGTCGGCGAGGTCGTAACCGCCGGCCCCTGGAGCCTCACGTTGCAACGGGTAGAGCTGGGTGGCGAAGCGCTCACTACAATGACGGCTGCAAACGCAGCTAATGGCGATGGCCCGCTGGACCTCCAGTGGGCCATCGCCTGGGTTGCGGCAACCAATTCATCTGACGCGACACAGGTCATCAATGTCACCGATTTTGCCGCCTGCGGTGCGGAGGGTGTGCTGTATGCGCCGCCGATCACCGATGGCCCGGAGCCGCTCCTGCAAGGCGCGGTGGAACCCGGTGCAACGCTGGAGGGCGCCATTCCATTTTGGATTGGCGATCAAAGCAACGCCCTGCTCCGGTTCAGCAGCCCCTTCCTCGGTGGCAACTGGGCAGATGCGTGGTTCGCACTCACCGATGGGGCAACCATGCCAACATTCGAACCCGTAGGCGAGGCCAGCACATTGGGGCTGGATCCGTCTGCTCCCGCGGCCTTTGGCGACACCGTGCGCGCAGGCGACTTTGATGTCACCTTGCAGCGCCACGTGAGCGGTCAGGAAGCGTTCGACATCGCGCCGACGGGGACACGCGCCCTGGGCAGTGGCGATAGCGGCAACTGGCATGCAATTCTCACCACCGTGCGCAATGTGGGCAGTGCGCCGCGGTTCTTCAGCTTTGTGGCCCTGCGCATCGCCGATCGCAGTGGAGAGCCGTGGGACCACCTGCTGACGCTTTCCGCACCGGCACCTGATGTTGCCCGCGAACTGCTTCCCGGTGCCACCATCGAAGGTTGGCAGATGATGGAAACCCTCGCCTGGGCCACGCTGGATATGGTTCGCATCCAGAACGCCGAAATCGCTGGTGAAGCGCGCTATGTCTCATTCGGCGGCAACGTCAACGCCCCCACTCCGGAGCCGGTAACCGACCTCAAGGAAGGCGATGTTGTTTCCATTACCACCACGCCCCTCAACTTGCGCGCCGAACCTTCGACCACCGCTGATATCGTGGCCGAACTTGATGGCACCAGCACCCTCACCATCACTGGCGAGGCAGTAGAGGCGGATGGGTACGTGTGGTACCCGGTCACAGTGGATACATCCGGCGATGAGGGATTCGTGGCCAGCAACTTCCTGCAACTGGCGACTGTCGATTAGCGACGATCAAACCGTACGTACAATCGCAATATGCCGATTCTGCCCCTAGAATGGAATCAAGCCACCCGCCAATTTGCCGGGTGACACAGGAGAGCCTGCCATGACCTGGCAATCATGGGCACTCACGGTACTCATCGTGGTGTTCGCCACATTGCAATACACCCTGGCCTGGAGCGCGATCGCCGATCTGCTGCACCGGCCACGCGTGCGCGGTAATAGCCATACTTTCTGGGCACTTGTCATCACCTGTGTGCCGGTTCTCGGCGCGCTGGCATATGGCGCAATTGGCCCCACGAGCTTCCGCTCCACCCAGGTGCAGGTTGCCGCTCCGGAAATCGACCCACTTACGCGATTCACCGCTGCCCAGCAACGACCCGCCAACGTCACGCCATTTCGCAAATATTCGGGTCGCATGAGTGAACGATTGCCGGCGCAACGCCCCGG
>DJVD01000224.1:5105-8798 GCA_002440805.1 Chloroflexi bacterium UBA6265 | reverse complement strand
GAGTCCAGAAGTGGAACGGCACGGCAGCGAGTTTGAAGCCGAAACCGATAATCACCAGCAGCACACCGAGGAGGATGCCGGCATTGGCGCCATCGGCGGCTATGATCGTGCCGAGCTGCTCGGAAATAACATCGAGGTTGGTGCTACCCGTGGAACCGTAAATCCAGGCCATACCGTACAGCAGGATGGCGCTGGCAAAGAGACCAAGCAGGAAGTACTTCACCGCGCCTTCCAGCGCTGTGGTGCGTCGCTTCGCAAACGCCGTAAGGATGTACACCGCGATCGAACTGAGTTCAATACCGACATAGAGCATCACCATATCGCCGGCCGAGGCGGTGAGCATGGCACCCAATGTGGCAAAACTGATCAGGGTGTAGAACTCGCCGGTGCCCATATGGCCATCGAGGAACTCAACGTAGCTGGCCGAGACCATCACGGTCAGGAAGGCGGCAACGATGATCACCAGGTTCAGGAAGATCGCCAAGCCGTCCATACGGAACAGGCCGTGGAAGGTGCTCCCGGTATCCCCCGCCTGCATGAGTTGGGCAACAAATGCCACGCCAAGGCCAACCAGGGTAACGCCGGTGATGACGGTGTAATGCCTTGCCTTGGGCAAGAATGCATCCAGCATGGATACGCCCAGTGCCAGGATCAGCACGATGAGATGGGGCAGAACCATTCCCCAATCCGGATTTTCGAGATTCACTGGCATGGAGGGAACTCCGCATACCGATCCGCAATCATTGCCGATCGGTGACTACCTTTGGCTAGCTTCCGATGACGCGCGCAGCGCCTTCGAGCACGGCCTTCAGCGCCGGCTCCATGATGTCAAATACTGGTTTGGGATACACACCCATTGCTACGGTCATGACGGCCAACGGCACGAGGCACAACAATTCACGCGGGGTCATATCTGGCCACTTCGAACTATTGATCTGGCCGGGATGTGTGGGATAACCATCGCCCGGATCGGTATCGTGGTGGTGATGATCGCCACCGCTTACCACCGGATGGGCATGGTCGTCATGACCATGGCCGTGCCCCGAAAGGCCAAGCCGCTCGACCTCAAGCTTCTCGTCGGCAGTCAACTCGCCGTCGGCGGGGTCCGGTGCCTGTCCCCAGGCTCGTCCCCACACCACGCGCTGGGCCATGTAGAGCATGTACCAGGCGGCCAGGATCACAACGGCAAAGGCAACCACCGCGGCGAACGGATTGTACTTGTAGGTACCCAGGGCTACCAGGAACTCACCGATAAATCCGGAAAGGCCAGGCAAGCCGATACTGGCGAAGGTGAACAAAATGAACAGCCCAGCCCACTTACCCATGCTGGTGGCCAAACCACCAAAGGCATCGATCAGGCGGGTGTGGCCACGTTCGTAGATCACACCGACCAACAGGAAGAGCGCACCAGTGTTGAAGCCGTGGGCCAACATCACGATCATCGCCCCCTCCAGGCCCTGGAGGTTCATCACGAAGATGCCGAGGGTCACAAACCCCATGTGGCTGACGGATGAGTACGCGATCAGCTTCTTCAGGTCGGGCTGAACGAGCGCGACGAGCGAACCGTAAATGATGCCGATAAGCGAGAGCCCGATCACGATCGGTGCCCAGGTCTCACTCCCTTCCGGCAACAATGGCAGGTTGAAGCGGAGCAGGCCGTAGCCGCCCATTTTCAGCATGACTGATGCCAGGATCACGGAACCCGCGGTTGGCGACTCCACGTGGGCATCAGGAAGCCAGGTGTGGAACGGGAACAACGGCACCTTGACCGCGAAGGCGATGAAGAACGCGCCGAAGGTCCAGAACTGCAGGTTTTGGCTAAACGCACCGGCCGCACCGTTCTGGAGTTCGAGGATGTTCAGGGTGCGAATGCCGGTTTCGAGGTAGTACGCCTGATAGAGGGCAATGATACCCACCAGCATCAGCAGTGAGCCGGCCAATGTGTAAAGGAAGAACTTGATGGCCGCGTAGATGCGGTTGGAGGAGCCCCAGATACCGATGAGCAGCGCCATCGGGATGAGCATGATTTCCCAGAAGATGTAGAAGATGAACAGGTCCAGCGCCATGAACACGCCGAGCATACCGGTTTGCAGCAGCAGGATGGCCATGTAGTACTCGCGCTCGCGCTTCTGTACCGTGCCCCAGCTCCAGATGATGGCGATGAGCGTGATGAACGTGGTGAGCACCACCATCAACAAACTGATGCCATCAATGCCCATGAAGTAGCTGACACCCAAATCCTCCAGCCACACCGCATGTTCGGTGAACTGGAAGGTGGCATCGCGCTCGAATTGCACCATCAGGATGAGGGACAGCACGAAGCTGACCAGCGATGCACCGAGTGCGATCTTCTTCGGCATGTCGCTGGATCCGCGACCCAGGAACAGGATCGCAAGCGCACCAAGCACCGGCATATAGGTAATGATGCTAAGAATCGGAAAGCTGTCCACAAGCCCCTCCGGGGTTTATCAACCGTTTACTAACCACTGCGCCATCGCGCACCCTGTCCTAGAACAGGTTGGCAAATGCCAGCAGGAATACACCGAGCAGCACAACCATGCCGATCGCGATTTCCAGCGCGTAATTGGCGACCAATCCTGTTTGCAGCTTGCGCAAGCGCGCGCTCATGCCCACTACACCCAGGCCGATACCATTCACGGTGCCATCGATAACCTTCACATCGACAAACTTCCACAGGAACATGGAGATATCCTTCATCGGATTCACCACCGCTGCCATGAAGAATTCGTCGACATACCATTTGTTCAGCAGGAATTGGTACACGCCACTGTACTTCTCGGCCAGGGCATCGGTGGAGATAGCCTTGCGCATGTACACGACATACGCCAGGGCAACACCACTCAAAGCAACTACGGTGCTCACGATCCCGAAGGTCCAGGTCATGGTCATGCTGACTTCATGCGGATGAACATGCTCGAACGCACCGTGCAGGAAGTCGTGGAACGCGCCCTTCTCCGGCGGGAAGCCAACAAAGCCGACGAACACCGAGGCCACCGCCAGGATCACCAGCGGCACTGCCATCCAGGCACCACTCTCGTGCGGATGCACATCGGGGCCGAAGTTCTCCTTGCCGAAGAACACGCGGAACACGAGGCGGAACATATAGAGCGCTGTCAGGAATGCGGCCGTCAGGCCCATCACCGCGGCGATTTTGCCGAACGACGAATCGCTAATCCAGGCGCCGACGATGATTTCGTCCTTACTCCAGAAGCCTGCCAGCGGGAATATACCGGCGTTGGCAGCGGAGCCGATCAGGAACGTCCAGAACGTGAGCGGCATGTGCTTGCGCAAGCCACCCATATTGCGCATATCCTGCTCGCCGTGCATGCCGTGGATCACCGATCCCGAGCCGAGGAAGAGCAGGCCCTTGAAGAAGGCATGTGTCATCAGGTGGAAGATCGCGGCGACCCACGCGCCGGTACCAAGCGCAAAGGCCATATAGCCCAGCTGCGAAACCGTGGAGTATGCAACCACCTTCTTGATGTCGTGCTGGGTGAGAGCGATCGTGGCCGCCATCACCGCAGTGATGGAACCGATCATGGCCACGAACAGCATGGCGTCTTCGGACCCCATGAAGATCGTATAGCTGCGGGCAACCAGGTAAATGCCGGCTGTGACCATGGTAGCGGCGTGGATGAGGGCCGATACCGGGGTCGGGCCTTCCATGGCGTC
>DJVD01000224.1:0-5070 GCA_002440805.1 Chloroflexi bacterium UBA6265 | reverse complement strand
TCGCCGTGGAAGTAGATGGTATCGAACGTCCAGAAGATCAGCATCACGCCAATGCCGAACGCGAGGTCGCCAACGCGGTTGACGATGAACGCTTTCTTGCCGGCATTGATGGCAGAACGGCGGGTGAAGTAGTAACCGATGAGGAAGTAGGAGCAGAGGCCGACAGCTTCCCAGAAGATGAAGAGGGTCAGCAGGTTATCGGCCAGCACCAGCATCAACATCGAGAAGATAAACAGCGAGATGTAGCTGAAGAAGCGGTAGTAGCCATCTTCTCCATGCATATACCCAACCGAGTACACCACCACCAGCAAGCCAATACTGCTGACCACCAGCAGCATTACTGCCGTGAGCTGATCGGCATAGAGGCTGACGGTGATATCGAACTCGCCGGCAGGGATCCATGTGAACAGGCGCTGCACCAGCGGCTCGTGATTGGTGTAGATATCCCTGAACGCGAGGATGGAGAGCACCCAGGACCCGAATGCAGTGGGTATGGCGATCCAGTGAGCGTTGCCACGGATCGTGGAACGCCCCCAAAAGATATTGATCACAAATGCCACCAGCGGTAGCAATGGAATCAGAAAGAGCAGATCAGCCATGAATATCCTCTGCCTGTAGTTGATTGATCTCGCTCGGTACCGCGTTCAATCAACATCTCGAATCACCCGTGGTGGCCACGATACGGCCACCTGGACCTGTTGCTAATTACGTAGCGCCTGCATTTCGTTCACGTCCGGTGCCTTACCCTGTCGGGAGAGGGCCACCACGATCGCGAGTCCAACTGCGCTCTCGGCGGCGGCGACTGCCAACGCAAAGAGGAAGAAGACCTGACCGTTGATCGTTGCCGTTTCGTGCGCAAAGGCTGCCAGTGTGATCCCCGCGGCCGCGACCATCATTTCCACACACATGAAGATGATGAGGATATTTCGGCGCGTGAGGACTCCCATCATCCCAATGATGAAGAGTGCCGCACTCACGAACAGAAAGTGGTTTGTTGTTAAGTCCATACAAACGTCCCCAATCCCCAGAGAATCCTACTTCGATGTGTCGCCCGGATGCTTGTAGGCATCGGCATCACGCGTCATCACTACGGTTCGCTCACCCACCGGCGCCGTGTAGCGCTTCGCAGGAATATCCATTGGCGATTCGAACTTCGGCCCGGCCGCCAGCATATCGGACGATCCGCGGCTGTGACCAAGGCCAATAGTGGAAGTGTTTGGCTCGATGTGGCGATTCGGCAAACCGATGACCACCGCGCCGACCACACCAACACTCAGCACCAGCGAAGCGATTTCAAATGCCAGCGCATACTCGGAAAGCATGACCTGGCCAACTGCCTGCACGTTGCCGCCCATGCTATCGACCATGGCGGCAGTATGTGGGCCGATCAACTCCAGCGCCTGGCGGGTAACGATGGCGGCACCGATCTCCACCAGGAGAATGGCACCGACAATCGCGCTCACATTGCGCTGCAAGGGCTTGCCAACATAGAACGACGGCAGCTTGCGCGGATCCACCAGCATGATGGTGAAGAGAATCAACACCAGCACCGCACCGGTGTACACAATCACCTGCAACACGGCCAGGAATTCGGCTCCCAGCAACACGAACAGTGCCGCCACATTGATGAACGATCCCACCAGCGCAGCGGCCGAGTGAACCGGTTCTTCAAATGCAACCACGCCGATAGCGCAGAGCAGCATCGCGGCCGAAAATACGGCAAAAAAGATTAACTCCCAGGACATCAGTTGGCGCCCTCTCTAAGGATCATCGAGTACCGAATGCCCATCATCTAAAACACCTGCCCATTGCCGACCAGGCGGAAGAACGCGGTCAGCACGATATTGAGAATCGCCAGTGGCAAGAGCACCTTCCAGGCGAGTCCCATCAGTTGGTCGAAGCGGAAGCGCGGCAATGTCGCGCGCAGCCAGATATAGAAGAAGAGGAACGCCATCACCTTCAGGACCAGCCACATGATGCCGAGGCCCCAGTAGGATCCTGCTCCCGGGCCGCTGGTACCACCCAGGAAGAGCGTGGCAGCAAAGAGGCTGATCACGATCATGCTGATGTACTCGCCCAGGAAGTAGAGGGCGAACCGCATGGCTGAATATTCGGTCATAAAGCCGGCGACGAGTTCGGATTCGGNNAACGGCGCGCGGTTGGTTTCGGCCACCGCCGCAATCACGAACAACACAAATGCCAATGGCTGGCTCAGGATGAACCAGTTGCTGATTTCCAGCGGGCCGAAGCTGAGGGTTTCGTGCTGCTGGAACATGATTTCCCGGAGGCTCATAGTGCCGGTGATGATGAAAATGCCCACCAGCGAGAAGCCGAGGATGAGCTCGTAGGAGATTACCTGGGCAGCCGAGCGGATAGCGCCGAGCAACGAATAGCGGTTACCGGATGACCAGCCACCAAGGATGATGCCGTACACACCGATTGAGCCGGACGCAAGGATGAACAGTGCCCCGACATTCAGGTCGGTGGGAAAGAGATTGACATCGCGGCCGAAGATCTCAACCGTGCCACCCCAGGGGATGACGGCGGCGGACAAAATAGCAGTGATGAATGTGATCAGCGGAGCAAAGAGGAAAACATTGCGATCGGCGGCATCGGGAACAAGGTCTTCCTTGCCCATCAGCTTCACGGCATCGGCCAGCGGTTGCAACAAACCGGCGGGACCCGTACGGGTTGGGCCAAGGCGATCCTGGAACCGGGCCAGCACCTTTCGTTCGTACCAGGTTGTGTACGCCATGCTGATCAGCAGCACAACCATGATGATGAAGGTCACGATGAACGTGATCCAGATTGGTTGGTCTCCCATGTTCCGGTTTCTGCCTCTGGGCGGCAATGGTTCCCCATCGACGCCGCTCTCTCCGTCCACCCTTGTCAGCCGGCCGTGCCCGCTGCAATGGTACTCCGCGATCTATCCGGTATCGGGCGCATCTGCCCGGTGATCTACCTGTCTACCGAGCCCAGCACGATATCGATGGTACCGATGAGTGCCACCATATCGGCCAGCATCGCGCCTTGCGCCATATGCGGCAACACGGCCAGGTTCACGAAATCTGGTGTGCGAATGCGCATACGGTACGGCATGGATCCACCGTCGGAAACCAGGTGGATACCAAACTCGCCCTTGCCGTGCTCGATGGCGTGGTAAACCTCGCCAACCGGGGCATTGAAGCCCTTGATCACCCATACAAAGTGACGCTGCATGTCCTCGGCCGTGGTGAGGGTTCCCATATGCGGCGGCATCACATAGGCACTTTCGTACGCCATCATCGGCGAATCGTGGTGCTCAATGTAATCCAGCGCCTGGGTAACGATTTTGTGGGCCTGGCGCAGCTCCTCCACACGAACGAGGTAGCGATCGAACACATCGCCGAACTGTCCGAGTGGCACTTCGAAATCGAGGCGATCGTACACAAGGTACGGCTCAGCCTTCCGCACATCGTAGTTAATGCCCGATCCGCGCAGGCAGGCACCGGTGAGGGAATAGGAGATGGCAGCTTCCGGAGAAATGATGCCTACGCCCTTGGTGCGCGCCAGCCAGATGGGGTTGGCGGAGAGAAGATCGGTATATTCCTTCATGCGGTTGGGGAATACCCGGAGGAAGTTGCGGATTTGCTCCACCAAAGTATCCGGAAGGCCGCGGCTAAAGCCGCCGATTTCCATCATGTTGGTGGTCAGGCGAGCGCCACAGAACGTCTCAAAGATGTCCATGATCATTTCGCGCTCGCGGAAGGTGTACAGGCTCATGGAGAGTGCACCGATATCCAGCGCGTGTGTGCCCAACCACACCAGGTGGCTGGCAATGCGACTGAGCTCGGCCATAATCACGCGCCAGTACTGGGCGCGTTCCGGCGCCTCCAGGCCAAGCAGCTTCTCCACAGCCAATACGTAGCCGAGATTATTCTGCGGGGCCGCGGTGTAATCGAGCCGATCGGTCCACGGCACGATCTGGGCATAGCGCTTGGTTTCGGAAAGCTTTTCGGTACCGCGATGGAGGTAGCCGATCATCGGATCGCACTCCAGCACGGTTTCGCCATCGAGTTTGAGCAGCACGCGCATCACGCCGTGGGTGGACGGATGCTGGGGACCCATATTCAGGGTCATCACGCGTTCGCCACTCTCAAGTTCGTGTTCGTCTTCCACCATCAGTGTGCCGGAGAAATCGGTCTGGGTGGAATCCATGATGTTGAATTCGCTTCTGGTGGTATCCATGGCTTACACCCCTCGCCCGGTCCAGCGCGTTTTGGTGCGCTTCACAGTGCGTTCCTTGTTGTATACCGGGAATTCCTTCCAGCCGCGGGTTGGATAATCCTTGCGCAGCGGATGGCCTTCATCCCAATCGTCCTGCAGAAGAATCCGGCGCAGGTTGGGATGCCCTTCGAAAAAGATGCCGAACATATCGAAGCACTCGCGTTCCATCCAGTTGGCGCCGTTGAACACGGGCACCAGGGAGGGCACGGACTGGCCATCATTAATGCTGGCCTTCATCCGCAACCGGGTGCGATTGGGAATGCTGTAGAGCTGGACGGTGACGTCAAAACGCGGTGACGTGCGCAATGTGAGCATATCGACCGCGGTGAGATCGGAAAGGAAGTTCACCTGCAACTGGGCATGATCTCGCATGTACATGGCGATATCGCGCAGGCGGGCGGGGGTGACGTAGATGGTGGTTTCGTTTCGGAAACGCACGGCATCCAGCAAATCGTCCGGAAACGCCAGGCGCAACTCCCGGATCACCGGGTGCTTGCTGAGGTCATCGTCAAACCACAGGTCGCGCTCCCAGCCAGTACCGGCGGGCTCCATTGCTCGTTGCTCGGTTAGTTGGTTCTCACCGTCGATCACGGTGCACTCCTCTTGCCGCTCCCGGAAAACATCCGGCAGGCGCCATAGCTGTTAGCCTCGAACTCCCGACATCGCCATCTGGCGATCGGATACGCGCGCATCTTCGGCGCGTCCCTTACCCTGCTTGCGAGCGATGGTTTCGTACTTAATGATCTTGTTCTGAAGCTGCAGGATGCCGTAATAGAGGGCTTCCGGCGTTGGCGGGCAACCAGG
>DJVD01000208.1:8818-10546 GCA_002440805.1 Chloroflexi bacterium UBA6265 | reverse complement strand
GTGGATTTGCCGGCGCCATTTTCGCCCAGCAATGCGTGGATTTCGCCTGGCTTCACAAGCAGATCGATGCCGTCGTTGGCGCGCACTCCCGGGAACACCTTCACAATGCCCTGCATGCGAATGGCGTACTCGACCGGTGACGGTGAAGATTCGGTTGTCGGCGTGGAGGAGGTCATGGGCATACACGGAGGGCGCGAGCATTGCCCGCGCCCATAAGTGAACGAATGCCTAGTTGGCTGGGGAAGCTACAGGGGTAGCATCGCCTGCCGGAATGGCATCGGGGCTCACGAGTTCGAAGGAAGCGAGCGTATCATCATCCACCGGCGGCACAATGGCGCCAGCGGCAATGGCAGCCGAGTATGCTGCGATGATATCGGTCGTTTCGGCCGGGACGCTGCTGTGAATGGCGCCGAGGCTGATGCCTTCGTCAGCGATACCAAGATCGTGAATGCCACCGGCGAAGGTGTCATCCTGCACGCTCTTGATGGAATCGTAAACAGCAACGTCGATGCCCTTGATCACAGCGGCGAGCTGGAAATCTTCGCCCAGGCTGGATTGATCGCGATCGGCAGCGAGGACCCAGAAGCCTTCGCCCTTCTCGATGGCGGCATCAAATGCGCCAATGCCCGTGCGGCCGGCGGCAGCATGGACGATATCGGCGCCAGCGTTGAACTGTGCCAGGGAGAGTTCCTTACCCTTGTCCGGATCTTCGAAGTCATCGGCATAGGCAATGGAAATCTCGATATCCGGGTTGACGCTGCGGGCGCCGGCAACGTAGCCAACTTCGTAGCGCATAACCGGAGGAATGCGGATACCACCAACGAAGCCAATGGTGTTTGTCTGGGTGGTGAGGGCGGCAATTGCGCCGGCCAGGAATGCGCCTTCCTGTTCGCGGAACAGGTAGCTGATGACATTGTCTGTTTCCACCACGGAATCGATAATGGCGAAACTGGAATCCGGATACTGGGTAGCAACTTCGGTGAGGGCATCGGTGAGGAGGAAGCCGACGCCGATGGTGATGTCGCTGGTTTCAGCGGCATCGGTTAGGTTGCGCACGTAATCGGCAGCAGTCTGGCTTTCGAGCACGTTGTACTCCACGCCCAGTTCGTCCTGCGCGCGAGTGCCACCCTCGTTGGCCATATCATTGAAACTCTGGTCGCCGATGCCAGCGGTATCAGTTACCAGGGTGGCCGTAATGGCATCCTGTGCGGAAACACCCACTCGGGAGAGAAGCGGAGCGGCGATGGCGCTAGTGCCACCGGCGATCACCAACTGACGTCGGTTCAAACGGCTCGTAAGCATAGTATTGTTGCTCCTGTGTGTGTTGCGTGCAGGGTGTCTGCGCGCATACCAGATTGGGCAGTCCTCAAGTCGGACAGTCAATAGTAGCAAATTTCGAGGAACGGATACGAGCCCTCGTTTAGGTCGGAGAATATTCGTTGTGATTGATAATCGTGATATGCAGCAGTCTTCAGCCGAATCTAATATGAGTATCACCACTGAGAGTGCCGATTCCAATGGTAATAACGCTGCGGTTACTGCTGTTGACGATATCGCTGATTACGTTTATGCGGTGCAGGCAGCACATGTCCTGCTGTTGCAGCGCGAAGGGGTTATTGCCCCTGCTGCGGGCAGTGCCATTCTCCGCGCCATTGATGCCGTGCAGCTGGGGTACACCCGTTCTGGCGAAGCCGTTAATGCCGTGATCGCCACCCTCGATGATCGCGT
>DJVD01000208.1:0-8780 GCA_002440805.1 Chloroflexi bacterium UBA6265 | reverse complement strand
GATGTCACCTCGTTGCAGCAGATCCTGCTGGAACTGGCAACCGCCCATACGGTCACGGTTATGGGGGCATTTGCCGATCGAAAGGCAGCTGCACCCACCACCTTTGCCCATTTTCTGGGCGGGATCATTGGCTCACTGCAGGTGACATGGAATCGCTTGCCGTCCGCAATCGATGCCGTGGATCGCTCTCCCCTGGGTGCCGGGCTGGTGGTGGGCGAGGTGTTCGGTGGCGATCGGGAACAGGCCGCGACGCTCCTCGGGTTTACCGGGCCAATTGCCAACACCCTCGATGCTGCTGGTTCAGTTGAAGATATCGTGATGTTGATCGAGGCCGTCGCGGCACAATCGGCGGCAATTCGTCGTTTCACCACCGAATTGCTCACCTGGATCCGCACCGATCCAACCAGCTTTTTCATTGATGAACGGTGGGAAAGTACACCTGAGCCGTCGCATCCCGCCCATGCCTACAGCCATCGGCTGGAGCAACTCAACCTCGCGGCAATGCAATCGGAACTCGAAGCGCGGGTGGCCATTGACCTGCTACGCGCCCAGCCATACGGGCCCATCGGTTCGGCATGGACCCACCTGGACCAGGTGGTTAATCGCACGCTGGTCAACGGTTCAAATATTGTTCGAACTACATCGTCTGCTGTACGGGAGGCCCTGATTATCAATCGGGCGTATCTTGCCAATCGGGCCGGCAGGCTCTATTCCACCGCCTCCGACCTGGCGGCGTTCCTGATGGACGACCAGAACCTTAATCCGGCGGACGCTCGCCAGATAGCTGGCCTGGCCGTGGCGCGGTTGAAGGAAGCCAGCCTCGAGGCAGCGCAGGTCACCCCCGACATCATTGATGGCGCGGCTGTGATGGTAATCGGGCAAGAACTGAAAGTAGAGATGGAAACGCTGGGTCGGTATATAGCGCCCCGGCGGTACATTGAACGCCGTGATGTGCTTGGATCCCCGAAGGCCGATCGCACCCGCGCCTGGCTGGCCGATGTGGAGGCCAGCTTGCTCGCCAATCGCAACGAGATTACCTCTCGCACCCGGCGATGGGACGATGCCCTGGCTGCAATCCGCCAGGCTCTCGCTGAAAGCGCGAACCCCGACGAAAACTAGTCGCCTACTGGCTGCCGCATGCCGCAGTGTGGAATCGGTACCCATTCGCCGGTGGTGTAGACGTGTTCCAGCTGTTCCATGAACGGCAGCACGTTCACATGGTGGGCGCTGAGCCACTCGGTATTGAAGACGGAATCCTGATAACGACTACCCGAATCGCAGGCCAGGGTGACGATTGAGCCCGCCTCGCCGCGGGCATGCATTTCGGCCGCGATTTCCATCACGCCGTAGAGATTGGTGCCTGTGCTGCCACCGTACCGGCGACCGGTGACCTTCTCCAGGAAATGGCTGGCCGCATAGCTGGCCGCGTTCGGCACCCGCAACATGCGGTCGACCACTTCCGGCACAAACGCTGGCTCAACCCTCGGCCGGCCAATGCCTTCGACCACCGTCGTCGGGCATTCATCGCAGCAGGGATCGGCCTTTGGTCCGTGATAGGCATCGTAAAAGACGGATCGTTCCGGATCGACCACACAGAGGCTTGTGGCGGAACCGTGATAACGCATGTAGCGTCCGATTGTGGCGCTGGTGCCGCCAGTCCCGGCCCCAACCACGATCCATGTCGGCACCGGATATTTTTCCCGCGCCATTTGCCGGAAAATGCTTTCCGCGATGTTGTTATTCCCGCGCCAGTCGGTGGCCACACCGGCATTGCTGAACTGGTCCATGTAGTAACCATTGGTTTGATGGGCCAGTCTGTGGGCGGCATCGTAGACGTCGCCCGGGTTTTCGACGAAATGGCACTGCCCGCCATAGAACCCGATCGCCTCAATCTTTGAAGGCGACGTGTTCACCGGAACCACGGCGATGTAGGGCACGCCAATGAGTCTTGCAAAATAGGCCTCCGAGATAGCGGTGCTACCGCTGGAGGCTTCAACCACCGTGGTGCCTTCGTGGATGTAACCGGAACTGAGGGCGTAGAGGAAGAGCGACCGCGCCAGACGATGTTTGAGGCTCCCGGTAAGATGGGTCGTCTCGTCCTTGAGATAGATGCAGATATCGGGCATGCCCGGGATCTCCATCGGAATCAGGTGCGTATCCGCCGAGCGGGCGATATCCGCTTCGATCTTGGCGATCGCGCCAACAACCCAGTCTCGACACCCCATGACGCAACTCCTCGATTCACCCGGTAATGATGGCCATTATTGTAGCCGAACCCTGGTAGATGCGAGAGGATTAATCCCGCATTTTGGCGAGCATGATCAGGTTTGTTGCTGTAAACCAACTCCGCCATGCATCGTCGTACGCAGTGGGCCAACCACCATCATCGTGTGGTTCCATCAACAACCGGTCAGTCCAGTGGGCGATCAGGTTGTCCGGAATCCGGGACGTGATCTCGCCTGATCCGCCCATCGCCATATCGAAGAAATGGGACCCATCCTCGAAACCATTTCCTGTTGCCGTGATGTTAGCGGCAATGGCATCAAGATATTCATCGGGCAGTGTGACGCCGAGCGTGTATTCAACGTACGGCAACAGTTCGTAGAAACTGGCAGCCCGCGCTGCTTCAGGCGATGCCATGGCCTCGAACAGCGTGGCGACCCGCGCCATCATCGTCGGAGTAGCGACGCCGATCGCAGTGGCCAGCCCGGCGATGCAACAGGCCGGGTTGAGGCTGGGGAACGTCCAACCGGCGAACCACGGTTGCAGGACACCTGCTTTGGTCGCTGCGGAGAAGTGCCAGTCACCATCCTCCGCCTGGTTCTCTTCCAGCCACTTTGCAAGACCGGTTTTCAGTTCGCCAAAGTCGGCTTCAGGGAAGGTGCGCATCACCTGCATGGCAAGGCGGGCGGCAAAGGGATTGCTTTCTGGCGCATGGATATCCGGCTCCAGCCGGTTACCGAAACCACCATCCGGGTTTTGATATGGGTGCAAGGCCGTGACCACATCGGCCGGGTCGCCCTCGAACCAGAGGGCATTGATGATGGCGGCTGGAAGGCCTGCATCGCGTTGCTGCACGAACCGGAGCGCGTTTTGCGCGACTATTTCAGCCCGTTGCTGTTGGGTGGAGTTGAAGATGTACGTCATCGGGTTGTTCCTTTCACATGCAACTAATCTGCCGGCGAAACGCGGATGAGGTTGCCATCCGGGTCGGCGACGACAAACGTATAGCCGAATGCATCCTGGTGCGGTGGTTCAAGGAATGTCGCGCCTTTTGCGAGCCACTCTTCGTGAAGTCGGTCCATTTCGCCGTTATCGGCAGCAATAGCAATGCCAAGCTCGGTGGTGCGCGAAGGGTTGTCAGATACGACGTCTGGTTTGCCTGCCCATAGCGAAAATAGCACGCCAGGTGCAATCTCGTACTGAACGTAGCGAGCTCCCAGCGGAGTGGCTTCGATCGCAAAGATGGATTCGTAAAACGCCCTGGCGCGGGCGATATCAGATACATAGATGAGGAAATAGTTAGGGACAATTTTCACGGTGACTGCTCCTGCTGCAATCCGATCAACCCGGCGTCGATCGAGTTGCCCGGAGTGTGGCAGTGGTAACTGGACACGTGTCAGTCCAGTTAGTTCACGATGTGGTGGTGAAGCGCGGTGACCTGTCGCTTGATCTCGGTCACGAGGTCCGGAGGACCTTCGATGGTACAGTCGGCACCCATGCGAAGCATCTCGCGANNCCAGCGCTGGAAATCCGGATGGTCGAGGCAAAACCGCATGCCGGCATCTGTCAGGTGCGCTACAACTTCGGGGAACTCCTCTGAGTTGTATGTAGGAAGGCTACGGGCATGGTCGATTATCGCCCGCGCATTTGCGGGACCGAGCGCCGGCTGGAGATCACGAATGCGATCAAGCCGGAATACGCGCGATTCGCGTGAGCGTTCATCGATAGCCCGCAAATACCAGCGGTTCTCGGTGATGTGAAGGTGCTGGGGCAAGATCAGGCGCCAGCCCGGCTTGCTGCCTCCGTGGTAATCAATGCGACACCAGAGTTGCCGTTGCATCACATTGCGAATCGCCGCCAGGGTGTCGTGCATAACGGGACTATCGGCCTGGCGGATCACCGGTTTGGTGGAATTGTCGGCAACCGGATCAAAACGGCCAGGCCGAACAGCGGCGCGAACCTTTGCGAGCACCTCATCCCTGCCAGGGAGGAACGGGGCATTTTCCATCGCGAGGATGATTGTTTCGATTTCGGCGGGCGAAAGGTTGAGCGGTCCCAGCCACCACCCGGGATCGATAGCAATGCCTCCGCCATAGCCGCGGTTGGCAATAACCGGGATATTCAGGCTCACCAGTTCCTCGATATCCCGCTGGATTGTTTTGGTGGAACAATCAAATGACGCGGCCAGTTGCCGCAGCGTCGAAGGGCCGTGCTGCAGTCGCATCAGGATCGCCAGCATTCTCGTGCTGCGATGCACCGCTACACCTCGCTGGTGGCGGGATCGACATCTTCTGCGGATTCGTCCGCTTCCATCTCCGCATCAACCTCATCGGCAATTGGGGTGAATCCCAACGACAAGCTTTGTTCCACGATACCCCTACGAACCAGTTTCTCGGCTTCGCGGAAGCGATCGACCAGCGGATGCTCCGGGTTGGTGGTGATCATCATCTCTCGCAGTTGTCGCATCAAATCGATGGTTTTGTTGAAGGTCATCACCAGGTCGCCTTCGCTCAGCTCGATGGCCTCGCCGATCTGGCTCATGCTCCAGCCGCGACACCAGTGGAACGCAGGCCCGTAAAAGCTGGGATTATGGCCCTCGCTGATGAACAGGCGATGGTCGCGCTCCTCGCCGATGATGTCGTGCTCCAGGTCTTCCATGCGGCGACGCAGGTTCACCAGGCGGGTGGCGAGCGTGAAGGAGTTGTTGTAGCGGAAATCGCGATCGAAGCTGAACCAGCTGCACACCTCCGCCAATTCGGCGGCACTCAGCGGCGTGAGCATATCCCGATCGATCATCTCGCACAGGATTAGTCCGTCGGTATCGAAGATATCGGCCAACATGTCGGCCTTCTCGGTCGGATATCCCTGGCGCAAATACCCAAACCGGTGCAGCACATCGCGGATACCGCGAATGATGCCGCGAATGCGTACGTCTTCCGCATCCACTTCGCGTTCCAGGATCTGTGCAAGGGTCGTTTTCTCGGCCTCGAGGTCATCGCGCACTTTCACGCTGCGCATGTGGTTCTTACGCGCCTTGGCATCGCGGAAGGGGTGCTCCTGGCGTCGGGTCGAGATGGCCGTCAGTTGGGCGCGCACGTCGGCAAGTTGCTCATTCAGGACAGCGATCTCCTGGTCGGCCTGGTCCTGGAGCAATTGGCGATGGGCCGCCGCCATCGCATCGAGATCGGGGAGGAAGTAGCTGTCGAGCTGGGTCAGCATCGAGTCGATCGAGTCGGTGTCGGCCGTGAGGGTTTCGATCATCGTCTCGTCGGGATGGTGCCATGCTTCCGGCACATCGATATGGGCGTTGTTTTCCACATAATCGATGCGACGATATTCCTCGATGATCGAGACAGAACGCTGGTTCTGCCCCAGCACCCAACCAATGCCGGTGCCACCGGCGCGGCCCAGCCAAATCGCCCAGCCGTGATCGCGGGTATGCAGAACCAGGCCCGGATTTGCCGTGCGCAGCAACTTCCGGAGAGCGAGGCGACCCGGCTCCGGCCAGGGGGTGGATGTTCCCACCTCGGTGCGAAGGGCGACGATTGTGGAAAGCAGGTCGCTTTCCTGCCGCTGGAGGCCGGTAGCGTTGCGGTTCAGGCTCTGGTATTCGTCCAGCAATTCATCGGCGCGGGCGATTTCCTCGCTATGACCGGCAAGGATGCCGGCAAGCTCGGCCTCGATCTCGAGGATATCGTTCTCGATCAGGCGAATCCGCTGGCTGGTTTGATACTGCGCCAGTGACCGTTGCAGCATTTGGCGCACGCGCTCGCCTCGGGGTGGATCCCACAGGTTCAGCACGGTGTTGTAGCGAATCGCGAAGGCGGATTGCACCGGATGTAAATCGCCGGTAGCTACTTCCATGGCCTCGCGGAAGGGAATGATCGGCGAGTAGGGGACAACCACATGGCCGAAAAGGTCCATGCCGCGTCGGCCGGCGCGCCCGGACATCTGCTGGAATTCGTTAGGAATGAGGATGCGGCGGCGGCGACCATCCCACTTCGTCATCCGGCCAATGACAACGGTGCGGGCGGGCATATTGACGCCGAGCGCCAACGTATCGGTGGCGAATACGATCTGCATCAGGCCGCGACCAAACAACACTTCTACCAATTGTTTGAGGATTGGCAGCAGGCCTGCGTGATGAAAGCCGATGCCCTTGCGAGCAAGATCGGTAATCAGTTGCACCTGGTCCAGTGCCTGGTCTTCCGGTCGCATGCTGGAGAGGTAGGTTTGCAATACCGATTCGATTTGCTCGAGCTGTCCCGGGGCTACCAGTTGTGGTCGCATCATCGCCAGCCGTTCGGCGAACACCTGGCAATCGTTGCGGCTGAAAAGGAAGTAGATCGCCGGCAGCAGGTTATCCGCCTTCAGCGCATCCACAATCTCGTGCGGCTGCGGTTCATCGAGCGCTTCACGCACGTGATCGTTGCGGCGGGCTCCAGGTCGACGCCGCGCTTCGCCACCCACATTCTTGAAATCGCGTACCTGCTGGCCGTGATGATCGATGACGGTCGCGAGTTCGCCTTCGTGGAAGTAATAGAGCGCCAGGGGCACGGGACGCGAGAAATGTTCGATCAGGCGGATAGGGCGATGAGTACGACCGATCCAGCCGGCGATCTCATGGGCATTTGTCACCGTGGCGCTGAGGCAAATAAGCTGGATGTGCTCCGGACAGAGGATGATGCTCTCTTCCCAGGTGGTGCCCCGCTCGGGATCGGCGAGGTAATGGATCTCATCGAAGATCACCGTTTCCACATCGTCCAGTTCCCACGGACTTTGCAGCAGCATATTCCGCAGGATTTCGGTTGTCATCACGATAATGCGCGCATCGCGGTTTTCAGTGACATCGCCGGTGAGGAGACCCACCTCGTTGCCGTAAATGGTGCGGAGGTCGCGGAACTTCTGGTTGCTCAGCGCCTTGATCGGAGCGGTGTAAATGACGCGACCGGTGCGACGGAAGGCATCCCAGATGCCAAATTCTGCCACAACGGTTTTGCCGCTACCGGTGGGAGCGGCCACCATCACCGAATCGCCCCGCAGGAAAACCCCGATGGCCTCACGCTGGAAATCATCCAGTGGGAACGGATACATCGCGTTGAACTGATCGATTGCGTGACCAATCGCGTCGTCATCGTCGTGATCGACGTACGTCGAATCTAAAGCGCTAAATTGGCGATCCGCCACGGGGAACTCCTATTGTGGTGCGTCCTTCAGTCTGAATACACGGAATGTCGAGGAGAAGATGTGGCATCCAGAAGCCCCAGTGATAATTGAACCTGAGTAGGAGCATTACTTTGTGCTGACAGTCGTCGATACTCGGAGTCATTTGCGACCACGCCCGGCGGAACAAAGAGCTCCACAGGTATCTCCATCTGGTTTAGGTAGCTAAAGATAACTGGTCCTACGTCGTTCCAATCCAGCCCGCCATTTCCGCATCCTAATGGTGGCATGGCAATGGATTCAATTCCCCAAGCCTGATGTTTGGCTAAGAGAACCTCGAGTCCATCCCTGACATATTCCATCTTCGACTTGGATTTCCAATGATTCTTGGTCGGGAAATTGACGATAAACCTGTTAGTAGAGGATTGATAGAGATACGGGACTCCAGGCCTTAGTTCCCGATCGCTACATCGGCTAACGTAATCCCTGTACATGTCTGGGTAGTTTCTCTTGAAATCCAAGGCGATGCCTTTGCCCATGATGCCCACGCAATTAACGGTGTTCACCAAAGTCTGGGCGTTGGAGGCAAGGAGATCGCCACTTTTGAGTTGAATCATAACTATGGCTTCTCCTTGGGGGTGAAGAACATTTCGGCATCCTCAACGATTTCAAGTGTACAGCCTAGCGTTATGATTCTCGCTTTGACACCCTCATTAGCGCAGTAAAGTCGGTTTATGAACGATCTATGGATGTGGTCTGGGACAAGTACCTCGGCGCATCGCCGGCGTCCATCTTCCTCTTGCTCTTCTTCATTCCGAAACTTACTGGTCCAATATGTTGAATGCAGCTCGCGGTAGCTCAGGAGCGACAAACCTTGCTCATCTGGACTTGAAAACACGGTTGCTTCAGAGGCTGCATTGCCATCGGTAATGAACACGCCGGGAAGGTCAAGGACTTCTGGATGAATCGCTAATACTGCAATCCGCTCACGATCATCTCGGCGCTTGGAAAGCATGGGATTAAACGCATTAAAATAGAGATTAACGTACTGGTGAAGATTCGTTCCTCCAGGCACAGGTTTTCTTGCCCGGTGAGCTTGAACACTTGGCAAAGCAATAGATACATGAGGGATGAACTTCGCTTTGTAGTGCGAGAGTATCCCAATATCCAAAATGGAGGCTAAATTTTCTAAAGGAGCTATGTAATGAAGTTCCATTACATCTTCGCGCTTCATAGTGCCTCCCGCGGTTATTGCAATTCGGTTCAAACAGCCAGGCGGTGGATTGCTGCGCATCGAGATTGGATTCCACGTAAAGTATAGGAGGAATCGGGCGACAAGTTCGCCGAGGGCAGATTGGGCGCAGAATGCGAATGGGCATGAACGCCGCGCTGAA
>DJVD01000111.1 GCA_002440805.1 Chloroflexi bacterium UBA6265 | reverse complement strand
CTGTCGCAGGAAGTAACTGGCGGTACTCTCCCCTGCTTCCTGGATGATGGGATCGAGCCGGCTGGTAAGTTGCTGCAATCGGTAGATGCCAGCAGTAGTCACCAGGCTCATTCCGATGGTCATCCCGAGCAACCGACACAGCAAGGCCGTGCTGGTAGCAGCGCCCCGGTTCGTTTCATCGGCGGCATCAAGCGCAGTTGCGCTCAACGGTGCCATTAGCATGCCGATGCCCGTGCCTGCAATGGCGAGGCCCGGTGCCATCAGCATCAGGTTATCCATATCAATCAGGAAATACACCAGTCCGAATCCGACCGCCCCCAGACCAACGCCCAGCCGGGTCATATTCCATTCGCCGATCCGGCCGCTAATGCTCCCGCTGGCGAGGGCGAAAACCGCGATCGTCAGCGTCAGCGGCACCAACAGCAGCGCCGAGTCACGGCTGGCATTGCCTTCACTGGCAAGTGAGACGATGACAGGGATGTTCACCATGCCAACCATGAGTGCAGCACCGATGAGAAAGTTGGCCACTACCGTGGCGACGAAGTATGAGCGCTGAAAAAGCTCCGTTGGAAAAATGGGATGCGGTGCCCGTTTTTCCCACACAACCAACAACACGGTGCCGATAACTGCGGCCGATAACAGGATCGGGATGTATTCCTTCATGGGATTCGGCGTGCCGCCGAAAGCACGAAGGCCGGTGTTGCCACCCCCATGATCGCCCCCTGAGCTGAGGCTGAGGTTTGCGGCCACCAAAACAATCGCCAGCAAGACGGTGCCCAGGATATCCAGGTCGCTCAGTGCGCGCTTGTGAGACGTATCGGACTCGGGGAATCCGCGCCAGATTGCGACCATGGCAACAATCGCGACGGGAACATTGATCCAAAACACCCATCGCCACGGATCGAGGGACGCCGGGACGATGGCGATGATCGTCGCTCCCCAGGTGGGACCCAATACCCAGCCAAGCGTCTCCACCGAGCTCACCAGGCCGATGCCGGCCAGGCGCATGCGCGGTGGCAACACGTCACCCGCCAACGCAACGGTAACTGGCAGCAATCCGCCACCGCCAATACCCTGGATCACCCGGCCAACAACGGCCACAGTCATTGAATCTGCCTGGGCTGTCACGATCGACCCAACGGCAAAAATCGCCAGGCAGGCCATGAAGGCCCGCTGGCGACCAATGTGATCGCTCATGCGGCCGAAAATGGGAATGGCCACGACATAAGCGATGAGATAGCTGTTGACAACCCAGATGTAGCGATCGAAATCGGCGGTATTGACGCCAAGGTCGCCAATCATTTCAGGGAGGATCGCCGCGATGACTGTCAGGTCCACCGCGCTCACAAAGCAACACATCAACCCTGCCACAATGGCCGGACTGGCCAGCATGGTGCGGAATGTCTGCGCCGCGGAGGGATTAGTCTGGTTTGTCAATCTTCACATCTTTGTTGTGATCGAACAGGGTCAGTGTCCACACCGCCGGGTCTTCGATATCCTCGTCCTCTGGCTCCGCAATGCGAATGCGCAGGATGTCATTGGTTTTCTTGTCGATCCAGAGGTCCAGGTCCTGGTTGGAACCACGCATGGTACCGCTGGTCATGGCGCTGGTGACCTCGCCATCAACCGTGGCCGATATATGCCAAGCCTCGTGGCCATCGATTTTCTCGCTGTCCTCCAGCTTCGGATCGTCCATGCGGCTCATCACCGGTCCCAGCCCGAGTTCATCATCGTAGAGAACTGCAGGGTTGTACCCAAATTCGGGCGGACTGGTAACCCACTTTCCGGTGACGATATCTGTAATCCAGGCTTCTTCACCGATAGTGATCATGCGGATGCTGATCTGCTGGCGACCCAGCACCAACGCTGTAAACGTGACATCCACCCTGTCTGGCCGCTGCATGATGCCTTCGGCTCCCAGCAGCTGGATCGTGTTCGCCTCATCCACATAGGTGGTGCCTTCAAGTTCCATCGTGAAGGCCATGGATTCGGAGTCTTCCAGCCGGTCAGCCGCGTCGGTGAGGATATCCTCCACCTTGGGATCGGCGGCGGAGATCGACAGGGGTGCCATGGTGGAAACCATGAACAGCGTCAGTAGTGTCAGCACGCGGAAGAGACGATTTGGCATGTGATTACCTCCATATTCGAATGCTAGGTTATCAGGCAAATGTGTCGGGAACGTCACGACGTGGCAGGCTCATGCGCTTCACTTTTCGATAGAGCGTGGTCAGCCCCACGAGATACGTGGTTCCCAACAGATAGCTGGCCATGGTATCGGTGAACCAGTGATGCCCGAGGTACACCCGGCTGGTACCAACCAGGGCGACCAATGCCGTGAGACCTCCCACGAGAACACGGCGGATGCTCCTCGTTTCAATCCACAACGTGCCGAGATACGCCAGGAATCCATACACACCGGTATAGATGATGACGTGTCCACTGGGGAAACTGGTTCCGCCGATATTGGCAGGAACAACATTCAAATGCGGGAATTTCGGACCGGGGCGTTCTCGCTTGACGATGCGCTTGAAAACCGAGCTGACTCCACCGGTGCCCCAGGCGGCCAACTGGAAGACTGCTTCGAGCCGATATCCCCTTAGCCAAAGTACGGCCGCTATCGCCGGTGGCAGCGTGCGGCTTTGCGGTGGGAATCCTGGCCAACTCACAACGTGCATGGTGCGATCAAACCAGGAATGACGCACTCCCTCGATCTGCACCTTGTGGGTGATTACAGCATCCAGTTCCGCCGTGGTGCCTTTACGCACGTTCTGAAACAGGGCGGTAAACACGCCGATAGCGGCCCCGGCCCAGAGAATCCCGAGCAGATTGCGGGATGGAGCAACCCTCGCCGGATCAATGTGATTGTTCCGTGACGTGGTGAGGAAACGAAGCAGTGGTTTGAGCATGCGATCTCCGGACGAAAAGCGGCGATGGTGAACGAAACCTGGATCGTTGCAGTTATTGATCAGCCACGTATGCCGGCGCGAAGATCCAGCAAATTGGCGGCAATCGACTGGCTGGCCGCAAACGTCGCGCTCCCCGCGACAATGCTGGTCGCCCCGGCCTCAATTACGCGACCGATATTACTGGCGTTGATCCCGCCATCCACTTGCAGGCGGCAGGCCGGATTGACGGCGTCGATCATTGCGCGCAAACGGGAAATCTTGTCGATGCTGGTCTCAATGAAGGTCTGGCCACCAAACCCTGGGTTCACCGTCATCAGCAAAACCTGGTCAACATCCGGCAGAATGGCCTGGATCGTGGTCAATGAAGTGCCGGGGTTGATGCTCACGCCGGCCTGTTTGCCCTTTGCCTGAATCGCCTGCACCACGCGATGCATATGGGCAGTTGCTTCGGCATGGATGGTGATTGTATCGGCACCGGCATCAGTAAACGCATCCACCCAACGATCAGGCTCGACGATCATCAGATGGACATCGATTGGCAACCTTGTGCCCGCCCTTATCGCCTCTAGCACGGGCAGGCCAATGCTGATATTCGGCACGAACACTCCGTCCATCACATCGAAATGAATGTAATCTGCACCACCTGCTTCAAGCTCGCGCAGTTGCGCACCGAGATTGAGAAAATCGGCAGACAAGACAGATGGACCGATGATGACGGGTTGGTGCATAGACACAATCCTCACTGATTGACACGATCACAATGCGATCTTCACTGTACGGTATTATCTTGCTGGAGGCGCGGCAGGCGCAATCGACAGGCGACGACTCCCGACGGAGGATGCAATTTGAGCACGCAGGCACCCGAACTACAGATGCAGGTCGGCGGTATTAGCCAGGTTGGCGGCCGCTCCAACAATGAGGATGCGATCCTGATTCAGGAGCTTGCGCCAGATTCACAACTCCCCTTGGGGGGATGGGTGCTGGCAGTTGCCGATGGTATGGGCGGGCGGGCGAACGGTGAAGTGGCCAGTTCCCTCGCAATTCAGACGCTGCATGAGGTATTTGCCAGCGGCCAGCAGCCGGATGCCGCGATGGCACTCAAGCAGGCCTACCGACAGGCAAACGAAGCAATTTATGCCGCGGCTGGCGAAGGCGACGACGATCGCCCCGGCACCACGCTGGTAACCGCGGTGGTCCGTGGCAAATACGTCACTATTGCCAATGTCGGTGATTCGCGCGCGTACCTGCTGCGGGCCAACCAACTCACCCAGATTACCCAGGACCACAGTGTTGTGGCTGAACAGGTTGCCGCCGGAACGTTGCCACCGGAGGCCGAACGCACCAGCCCACAGCGGAACATCCTCACTGCCGCCATTGGCACTCGACCGCAGCTTGAACGCCGTTTACCCGCGATTTACGAGATGATGCTGCTGCCTGAAGATCGCCTGCTGCTGTGCAGCGATGGCTTTTATGATGTGCTAGGCACCGATGATTACCTGCAGTTGATGACTGGTGAGGATGCGCAATCGGCAGCGCTGGCGCTTACTGATTTGGCGACACAGCGCCGCACCACGGATAATGTGAGTGCCGTTGTGCTGGCGGTCGGAAGCAGCCTGGCGACGATGCAACGTGCCGAAATCGCCCGTGACCTTGCCGAGCATCGTGCCGAACACGGCACCAGCATCCTTGTGCCGGTTGTCATTCTCATCCTGCTGACCGCATTCGTCGCGGCCGGCGTCTGGTACTGGATGTTCTAGCTGCCAACCCATCCGGAAAACCAGGAACGCCCCTTCGCAATGAAGGGGCGTTCGTGATTAATGAGGAGCGGAGGTTATCGGGTGAGTACCAGGCTCACCCAATCCTCGGCAAAGCGACGATTGATGACTTTCGCGCCCGCTGCGGTAAACGCATCGATCACGTCCTGCTCGCGCGTCTCGATGATGCCGGCCAACACCATCTTCCCGCCAGGTTTCGTATGGGCCACGATCGCCTGACTCAGCTCAATCAGCACGCGGGCAATGATATTCGCCAACACCACGTCGTACTGCTCACCCCAGAAAGGTTCGCCTTCGCCCACACTGCCAAGCTCTACCTTAATCTGGTCCGAAAGTCCGTTGGCAGCGGCATTGTCGGCGGTGGCCTTCACCGCCACGGTTTCAACATCCACGGTGTCGGCCTTGACCGCGCCCAGCTTCACCGCCGCAATCGCGAGGATACCGCTGCCCGTGCCTACATCGAGCACGGTGCATCCAGCTGTCACCACCTCTTCGGTGCCAAGCATGCTCAGGCGCGTGCTCGGGTGGAGGCCGGTGCCAAACGCCATGCCAGGATCCAACTCGATTACCACATCATCGCCTTGTGGTTCGTACTCCCGCCAGGGCGGACGAATGACCACACGCTCGCCAATACGATGTACCTGGAAGTGGTCCTTCCATGCATTCGCCCAATCCTGCTCCTGCAGGCTACTTACGCGCACGTCACTGACGCCGCGCAGTTGGCCGAGGAAATACAGTGCCTGGCGGAGCTCCTCGATAATCTCAGGCTTGTAATCTTCTTCAGCAACATAGGTATGCACTGTGAACGGCTTGTCCACATCGATACCCATGTTGTCGCCGTCCTGATCCTGGATATAGGGCTCCTCGATGGCAACGCCCTCGTTGAATCCGTATCGTCCGAACAGCTCGGTTACTGCCTCAACGGCCTCGGAATCGACATCCACGGAGAGCTGGTACCAGACCCGATCCGGGGTGTGCGTGGTGGCGTTGACACTAATGCTGTGCGGAGCGGTTTCATCTGTCACAGGGCTACCTTGCCGTTATCGCCCACGCTAATGCTGCGGGCACTACCCGTTATGGTGACTTTGCTGCCAACGACGGATCGCTGCAGAATGGCGTCGACCACTTCGGAATTCTCTTCAACAAT
>DJVD01000187.1 GCA_002440805.1 Chloroflexi bacterium UBA6265 | reverse complement strand
AACCCCTGCTACGACATCCTCCTGTTTAACGAAAAGGCGAAATCGCTCTTTGGCGCGTACCTTTCCAAATTCCTCCGGAACCGTAACGTAGCCGATACGGTGTTCGGCGAGCCCGAACTCAAACGGTTCTTCACACCCTGGTCGGAATATGCAGCAAGCATGGTGTCTGGGCTGAAGATGTCGTTTTCGCTGTTTCCCGATTTCCGCGATCAGATTGAGGCAGTTGCCGGCCGCGTGTGTGCGACGGATGAGACGTTCCGGGAGCTCTGGAACAAAGCCGATCCACTCGTACCGCCCACGATCGAGAAGGTTTTCAACCACCCCTCCCTTGGCGAGCTGCAGGTTTATCAAATCCTGACCGACCTGGTGGAAGCGAAGTGGCTGACGAAAATCGAATTCATCCCTGCCAATGAAGAAACCGCGGCAAAGATGCGGGACATGTAATCACGCTCAAGATTCTCGTCTCAACCCGTGTGCCACATCAATGAATGGGTTGCCGCAACTGCGGTCTTCACGTTTGCCAATTCACGAACGAGGCCGAGTTCGCATCTGATCATGCCAGGCAGCGTTGCAACCGGAATTGCAAACGCAGCCGGCGCCACTGGCCACCGACTGCGTTCGTTCATCGACGCAATTGCGAGTGATCGTATCTGGACGCTGTTGCGCCAGCGCATTCAGACCTCAACCCGATGGTGGCGCCCCTGCCCGGCTACACCTGAACCAATGGAATCATTGGTCGGTAGGCACTGGATGCATCCTCTTCCGGCTCATCGTAGATACCGTTCTTGCGATCTTCGATCACTGCGTGGATCTCTTTGGTGAGTTCCTCGAGCATGTCCGCCTCGAGCACGTTCTTCACGATCTTGCCCTTGCGGAAAATGATGGCCTTGCCGGCGCCGGCAGCGATACCGACATCGGCATCCTTGGCTTCGCCGGGCCCGTTCACAATGCAGCCCATCACGGCCACACGAATTGGCTCGGTGATGCTCTCCAACACCTTGTCGACATCGTTGGCCAGCTTGAAGAGATCCACCTGCACACGTCCGCATGTCGGGCAGGCGATCATGATCGGGCCTTTTTGGCGGAGCTCCAGGCTCTTCAGGATTTCGTAGCCGACGAACACCTCTTCCTTCGGATCGGTTGTGAGGGAGACGCGAATGGTATCGCCGATCCCCATCGCCAGGATGGTGCCGATGCCCACAGCGGATCGTACCGAGCCGGCGCGTGGAGTGCCGGCCTCGGTTACGCCCACATGCAGCGGATAGTCGTTATCCAGCAAGGCGAAGCGTCGATACGCCTCGACCAGAACCGGCACTTCAAATGCCTTCAGGCTGACCTTGGTGTCGTAGAAATCGAGGTCTTCGAGAATACGGATGTGACCCAGGGCCGAGCGCACGAGCCACTCGGCGCGAAGTTCCAGTTGACTGGCGCCCTTCTGAGCCATTTCGTCGACGAACTCCTTCGTCATCGGCGCTACCGAGCCGAAGTTCACACCAATCCGGATGGGCGTGCGCTTCAGCTTGGCCATCTCCACCACTTCACGCACATCCTCTTCCTTGCGGATATTGCCGGGGTTGAGTCGCAAGCCGTGGATGCCGGCTTCCATGGCCTTGAGGGCAAGGGTGTGTTCGAAGTGGATATCGGCAATCAGGGGCACCGGGCTGTTGGCAACAATCTCGGGAAGGGCAGCGGCGGCCTTGCGATCGAGCACCGCGATGCGGACGATTTCGCAGCCGACATCGGCCAGGCCCTGGATTTGTTCAAGGGTAGCGGCAGGATCGCGCGTATCGGCCGTGGCCATGCTCTGGACGCGGATGGGATTATGGCCACCGATGCCGACATTGCCGATCATGAGTTCACGGGTTTTGCGACGGGGAGCGAGGAGTGACATGACTATGAATTGACCTCCGGGTCAGGATTCCGAGGCGGTTCGTTCCGCCGGTGTTGGGTCTATGGTAGCGCTTTCGCGAGGCAAAATGCGCTTCGCTACATTAACGGAAGATTGATTCGCCATCGATCAGGCGGCTGATATCGCCAAACGCGATCACGAAGATGAGGCCGAGCAGCACCAGCATACCTACCATATGCACAGCGCCCTCCTTTTCAGGGGGAACGCGCTTGCCGCCGCGCAAAATCTCGAGGATCACAAACACCAGGCGTCCGCCATCCAGGGCCGGGATTGGAAGCAGGTTGAACAGGCCCAGGGAAATCGAAATCAGCATCGTTAGGTTGAGTAAGATGGGGACCACGTTGCCATCAGCGGCATCGAGCAGCTCGCCGGTCATTTGCCCCATACCGATCGGACCAACGAACTGGTCCAGCGGCGCGCCGCCGGTGAACACGGTGCGCAAAGCATCGACGGTTCCGGTAATGATGAAGGTGAACTGGTTCCAGCCTTCGGGGATCACTTCTGCCGCCGGCACCGATTCGTACCGGATGTGGCCGATTGGCTCCACGCCGATTTCGTAGAAGCCGGATGGCTGCAGCAGTGAGAGGCCGATGTGCGGCAACACCTGCGATCGCTCCAGGCCGTCCACTGGCGGCACCTGCATTTCAGTAGTGAGATCGATCGGCCCCGAATCGGTGGTGCGCACGTATCCGAGTTCGACAGTCTCCCCGGCCGATGCCATGATCGCGGTGATAAATGCCTGCCCAGACGTAATGGGCTCACCGTTAATGCTGGTGATTTCGTCGGTGGCGTAGAGCTCCGCGTTCGCCGCCGGCGAGCCCGATTCAACAGCTGTCACTGGCAGGGAAGCCTGTGGCACAGCGATGGTAGCGGTATGNNTCAATACCGTTGATGGACACAATCTCATCGCCTGGCAGCAAGTCAGCTTCGGCGGCCGGGGTGTGTGGTCGAACCTCGTGCACCTGCACATCGCTGAAACGACCGTCACCAAATGTGATGCCGGTGCTTCCCTGGCCCTGGGGCGGATTCTCACGCGGAGTCACGGTGGTGGCAATTGTTTCGTCGCCACGCTGGATAACTACGTCAATCTCGTCGCCCGCGTTCGAGCGCACGATATCAATCGCCTCCTGCGTGGTGCCAATGATGGCACCGTTGATGGACACGATACGATCGCCGGGCTGCCAGCCGGCTGCCAGTGCGGGTGAGTTCTGTTCCACGGTGCTGATGAAGGGCCGTTCCACCTGCACGCCAGTGGAGGCAACGAGCAGCATCGAAATGATCACGGCGGCTGCGAGGTTCATGAGCGGGCCGGCAATCAGGAACCAGCCCCGCGCCCAGGGCGATGCGTTCTGCATCGAACCGGGCTCACGATCGTTGGCATCCTCCCCTTTCACACGCACAAAGCCACCAATCGGCAGGGCATTGAGGCTCCAGAGCACGCCATTGCGACGCCAGCCCTTCACGCGAGGCGGGAGGCCAATGCCAAATTCTTCCACTGTCACGCCAACGCTGCGCGCAGCGAAGAAATGGCCGAGTTCGTGAATAACGATGAGGAAGGCGAGAATCGGCACGATGGCGAGATATTGCATGAGTGATGTGTTGCCCTGGCGATAACGAAGAACGGTCAGGAAGATCGGTGATGCAGGCAAGAATTGACAGACTCTTGGGTATGCCTGTCGGGAAGTTTACCAAAGTCTGCAAACTTGCCTCACCAAAGGGGTTCCCCCGATTCCGTACCGCGATAGAATGTGCATATCAACTCCGTATTGGCTGGATGAAAGCGCGTTGATTCCTGTGCGAAGAAGTGCACGTGCGCGCCCGAACATCTTCTCGACCCAAGGATGACGAACCCATGATTGTTGGCGTACCTTCGGAAGTTAAAGACAACGAGAACCGGGT
>DJVD01000069.1 GCA_002440805.1 Chloroflexi bacterium UBA6265 | reverse complement strand
GTAACAACCCGACAAATCCATTGCAAAGTGCACGAGGCTTAGCCTCACTCCTCTGGATTTCTCCTCAATAACTTATTTGGACATGCCCGAAATTCTGCCCCTGCGCGCTCGCGCAGCTGCGACAGCGTTGCCGTGGCGTTTCCAGTGCCGGAGGAGGCAAACACATGTGTGGAGTTTTTGGATACGTAGGCAAGCCGACTGCAGTGATCCCGATGGTGGCTGAAGCACTGAGGGTGATGGAATACCGCGGATACGATAGTTGGGGCATCGGCTGGGACCAGGGATCATACGTCGAGCTGGTAAAGCAGGCGGGGCGTGTACCCCAGGAACTGCCACAAGATGCCACCGCCAGCATCGCAATCGGCCACACACGCTGGGCCACGCATGGTGGTGTAACCGATGCCAATGCGCATCCGCATACCGACGCCCTTGGCCAAATTGCCGTTGTTCACAACGGTGTCATCGAAAATGCCGCAGAGCTGAAGGCAACGTACCTGAGCGATGTCACATTCCGGTCGGAAACCGATTCGGAGATCGTGCCGCACCTGATTCGTCGCTTCCTTAACGGGGGCGGAACGTTTACCGAAGCCGTCCGTCGCACCTTCCTGATGCTCGAGGGGAGTTCGGCAATCCTGGCAATTGACCGCGCCTCCGAAATGATGGTGGCGGT
Organism: Chloroflexi bacterium UBA6265; assembly: GCA_002440805.1. Lineage (GTDB taxonomy): Bacteria > Chloroflexota > Chloroflexia > Thermomicrobiales > UBA6265 > UBA6265. The sequence goes on along the minus strand of DJVD01000069.1, from coordinate 3,575 downwards.
GACATCTCGCTCACCACTGCGATTGGGCCGGCGCACCGATGGATGGGAACTCGCGTCTGATCCGCTGGCATTCGCCAGGAGTTCCCGCGAAATTGCCGTGGTACCAGATCATCATCTCGTCATCCTGACGCGCGATACCGCCCAGTTTGTGGAAGTACATGCAGGTTCCGATGTCGCGATTTCCTGGGAACCGACTCCGGAAGAGATGCAGACCAGTCGCGGCGAATTCACTCACTTCACGCTGAAGGAAATCCACGATCAACCCACCATGCTGGCCGCGCTCGCCACCCGGGCCGACGATGTTCAGGCGCTTGCCCACGCGATTCACACGCATCGGCACGTCTTGCTTACTGGATGCGGATCAGCGTTCTATGCCGCCACACTCGGCGCTACCTGGCTTCAGCAAGCCACCGATGCATGGATCGATGTGATCCCGGCTTCTGAAATCAGCCAAACAACCAGGCACATGGGCGCGGACACACTGGTGATTGCACTCACGCAAAGCGGTGAGACTGCGGACGTGGTAGATGCGATTCAACTGGCGCAGGGCTGGGGTGCCACGATTGCTACCATCATCAACACGGAAACCTCCACTATCGCGAACATGGCGGAAATTGTTGTGCCAATTCTGGCCGGGGTTGAGCGAAGCGTGCTGGCAACAAAATCCTTCATGGCCATGACCGTGCGTCTTTACCAGACGGCGGCGATGCTGGATGCTTCACTCGCTTCCGACCTTCTGTCTGCGGCAGATGAGATCGAAGCTGTCCTTGCCGACACGAACCTGGCGAGAATCGCAGAGACCGTTGCCGCCGCGCCATCCATGATCGTACTGGGCAAGGATGCTGGTCGGGCTGTTGCCCAGGAGGCAGCGCTCAAGATCAAGGAAGGATCGTATCTTCACGCCGAAGCGTTCCTTTCCGGAGAGCTCAAACATGGCCCATTGGCGCTTGTGCAGGCTGGAACCCCCTGCCTGATTTTCGCGACCTCCGATGCCGAACTCAAGTCAGCCAGGATCGCCGCCGCCGAAGTAATGAGTCGGGGCGGCTACGTAGTGGGATTCGGCGCTTTCTCGCCCGAGGAGTGCACCCGTGTTGTGTCACTCCCCTCTTCTGGCACCATCGCCAGTCTCGTTCACCTGGCTGCCGCCCAGAAACTGGCGTTTTTCATCGCAATCGAGCGTGGGGTCGATCCGGATTTCCCCCGAAATCTTGCCAAGAGTGTCACAGTGCGCTGATTCGGGTAGTACAATTGTTGGATGAATGACATCACGACTGAATTGCATGCGGCACTGCCGCCGATGATAGACACGCACTGCCATCTGGACGACCGCCAATTTGATTTGGATCTCGAAGAGGTCCTGTCGACCAGCAGGAAAGCGAACGTTAGCCGCTGGGTGCTGATCGGCTACGATCCCGAACGTTGGGACGATGTGATCGTTTTGGCCCAGCGGCACCAGGGAATGGTGCACACACTGGGTGTCCATCCGGCGTGTGCACCTGCCTGGAACGATCAGGTCAAATTACGTTTGAAGGCACTGCTCGCGTCATCAGGTGCTGTGGGCATCGGTGAATCTGGACTCGATTTCTACCGTGACAACGCGGAATTCGAGGTTCAGGCAGCCGCGTTTACCGAACAGCTTGAGCTTGCTGCCGAACTCAACCTGCCGTTGGTAATCCACATGCGGTCCGCCGAAAATCAAATGTTGGACCTGCTCGGCGATGGTCGACGCATTCCCACGCTCCTGTTCCACTCCTTCGATGGTAGCGAGCGTCTCATGGATTTCATCCTCGAGACTGACAGCTACGTCGGCATTGGCGGACTCGCCACGCGGCAGAAATCCGACGGCTTGCGGAAGCAACTCAAACGTGTGCCGGTGGAACGGATAGTGCTTGAGACTGATTCGCCATACCTGGTGCCTGCGAGGCAAAAAGAGCGCAGGAATGAGCCAGCGCATATTGCGACGATTGCCAACGCGATGGCGGATCTTATTGGGATAACTCCCTCCGAATTTGCGGCGCAAACCACGACGAACGCCGAACAACTATTTGGATTGAACCATGTCAATTAACTCGCATCTCCTCACGGTTGTTCTTGCCTCCGGCAACAAGGGCAAACTGCAAGAATTGCAGCAGTTGTTGGGCGACCGGGTTCGGGTTGCCCCTGCTCGTGATCTCGGAGTGGAGCTTCCGGAGGAGACCGGCAACACGTTTGCTGATAATGCCTCCCTGAAAGCAGAGTCGACGTTTGCCCAGACAGGATTGATTTCGCTTGCCGATGATAGTGGGCTGGAAGTGGACGCCCTTGAAGGCAAGCCGGGCGTGTATTCAGCCCGCTATTCCGGTGAAGGCGCAACCGATGAATCGAACAACGCGAAGCTGTTGGAGGAACTCGCGGAGGTGCCTGAAGGTCTTCGATCTGCGCGGTTCCGGAGCGCAATCGCTTTGAAACTGGATGCCGGAAGCGTTCTGGTTTTCGAAGGATCATGCGAGGGAGAGATAGGGTTCGAGCCCCGGGGCTCAGGCGGTTTTGGGTACGATCCGCTATTCGTCCTGCCAAATGGTCGCACCATGGCTGAACTTGACGGTGAAACCAAGAATGCTCTCAGCCATCGCGGTGAGGCGATGCGAAAAGCTGTGCCGGTGCTCAAAGAGCATTTGGATAGCAAGGTGGGTCCATCGTGATCCTCACGCCAGATATCATCCACGAACACCAGCCAGCGAGTTTTTACTTCCCCAATGCTCGCCAGTGGCAGAGCGAGACCATACGCAAGGGCCTGTTACCCCTCATCGGCGTAGCTGGCACGCGTGGCAAGAGCACGGTTTTACGCCTGGTGGAAGCGGTGCTGCAGTCACTTCGATTCCGGCTGGCAACCTGGACCGATGTGGGCGTTCAAATACGCGGACGCCATCAACGCGCAGAGCTCGCGGGTTGGGGTCGGGCAATGCAGGGTTTGGCCGAGGGGCATCTCGACATTGGCTTGCAGGAGCTCGATTGGGCGGCCGTGAGCGTGGCAGGTTTGCCGCCTAACATGTATCCCGTAATGGTGCACACCGGTTTGCGCGAAGGGGCTGAAGGCAACGTTGCCTCAAGCCGTTTGAGCCTTGGCCTGGGCAGCACGCTCAGGTGCGTGGCCGCCACCCATCACGATGGCATCATCGTGGCAAATGGCGACGACTATTTCGTGGTGGATGCGCTGGATGACACCGATGCAACCGTGATCCTTGTTTCGCAATCTGTGATTTCACCCAATATGAAGGCCCATCTCGCGAATGGTGGCTCGGGCGTCTGGGTGGACAATGGCGTCGTCTATATCGGCAACCAGGCGAATGCCGAGCGATTTGGTGACATTCGAGATTTCCCCGTCACATTTAATGGCGAAGCAGACTTCAACGTCAAGAACCTTTTGCTGGCTCTGGGTGTGCTGCACGCCATTGGTGTTGATCTACCACCGATTCGCAATACTTTTCAAACGTTCCGGGCCGCCTGGGATATCCTGCCGGCATCAATGAATCTGTACACCTACCACGAAGCGCGCGTTGTTATCGATCAACTGGCGCCCTCCTGGATCCTCCGGG
>DJVD01000197.1:1209-3193 GCA_002440805.1 Chloroflexi bacterium UBA6265 | reverse complement strand
TGTTCATCAGCATCCGCAGCGGCGCCTCGGTCAACCACGATTTGGCGTTCAGCGTGGTGCCGGTTGGGGCATGGATAACGCGGGGTTCGGTAGCGGTCATGGGCAAATCGGCCTCTCATGCAATCGAGTGAAGATGCCCATATTGTACGCCGGGAGCCTGGGGAATTGGCTCCGAGGGGACCCGTGCCCCAGCGACGCCATAGCGTATATGTGGGCAGTGATCGTCGGAAACCTGAAATTTTTCTACGCCGTCAGCAGTCGCGTGAACGAGAGCGATGCCAGTGTCCAAACATCGCCTTGCCGCACATAGACCTCGGTGACCACAAACGGATTGGTGACCTCGTTGCCGCCAACAACCGCGACAAGCTGGATTCTGTTCAACAGGATGGCGGTAGAGTCGATGAAGCGCACCGATGCCTCCTGGATATCAATGTCCTTGTAATGAATCGCGCCGCTGCGGATAACCTCGAGTTCCTCGTCGCGGGACATGGTTGCGCCCATGTGGACGAAAACCGCCTTCTCATGGAAGAGCGAGAACAGCGCATCCAGATCGCGATCCGACATCCACCCCCACTTCTGCCGCGATAGCTCGAGGAGTTGCTGTTCAGTGTTGGCGTTCATCGGCGTGTGTCTCCGTTGGCGAGGCGTGAGCCTGCCGGTTTCTCCAGAAGGGTTCGTTATTACCCAGGCGCATTGCCGTGTCTCGGCCGAAGCCAAATCCTTACAAGGTGATTGAGCCCGAAACAATGACCTCGGCGCGTCCGCCGATCCACAACTGTTCATCTTCGTTGCTGATAGAGATGCGCCCTTTGCGCCCAATTGCCGTGCCCTGGCTGGCAACATACGGCGCGCTGGCGCGGCCGGTTGCAATTAGCCACTCCGCTGCGGCGGCGTTGAGGCTGCCGGTCACCGGATCTTCGCGCAGCGGCCCTTCGCCATCGGTGAAAAATGCTCGCAACTCAAACGCAGCGTCGGCCCCTGGATCGTGGGCGCCGATCACACCGATATCCCAGCGACCGGGATGCGCCGAGGCGTTTGGTCGCAAATCAAGAACGGTCTTCGCATGGTCAAGCAGGAGGCCGATCCAGCCAGGACCGTTGTCGAGCCATTCGGCATCCACCACCTGCTGGCGGCCAATGCCGAGGATCTCGGTCAACGCAGCTACTGTCGCAGGGTCAACCGGGCCGGAACGCACTCGGGGAGGTGCCGCAAATGCAAGCCTGCCGTTATCGATGCGCACGGGCACCAGGCCAGCGCCGCACTCCTGCACCACAACACCCGCAGTGGCGGGCACGCCACCCGCATCCAGCCATGCCCGTGCCGTTCCCAATGTTGGATGTCCCGCAAACGGCAGCTCGGTGTTCAGGCTAAAGATGCGTACCCGATAGTCCGCGCCCGGCACGGTCGGCGGCAACACGAAGGTGCACTCGGAGAGGTTCGACCACACCGAGAATCTCCGCATTGCCTCGTCATCAAGGCCATCCACATCCAGCACCACTGCCACCGGATTCCCGGTGCAGCGATCCTGACCGAAAACATCGACCTGGCGGAATCTGCGCTCCATTGTCTTCTGTGCTCCTTCGCCTGCGGTGTGGCGAGACAAGCGGATCGTGCGGCCACCGGGACGCTAAACCTCGTCATCGAACCAGGCGCGGCCGGGATACAGCTGGATGTACTCCACCTGGATACCATCCTCAAACGTAAACGCAGCGCGGCAGAATCCGCCCATCTCGTGCGGGGCAATCACGATCTCCTTGCCTTCCACCGCAGCATCGAGATCGTTCACGGTGTAGGCGATGTGAGGCTCAAACACCGACCCTTCCTCATACGAACCCTCAGGGTGAAAAATCCACTCCACTTTCTGCGGATGGTTGCTGGGATTGTTGAGGAAGATGTCGTTGACCGGAATCCACTTGGTGCCGGGCACATCCTCGGTGACATGGACACCAAAGTGGTGGAAGGTTTTCTCGATGCTCATGGGATT
>DJVD01000197.1:0-1184 GCA_002440805.1 Chloroflexi bacterium UBA6265 | reverse complement strand
TGCGAACGATGTTATACCGACACTAACCAGGTGTTGACGCGCACGCCGTACTTCGGGCGGATGCGCGCACCTTACAAGGAATCACAGATGGCTCGAAAATCGGCTCGACCAGAACACAACTCCGGCCCAATCTCGTGGGTGCTGGTATTGGCTGTGCTCGGTGCGGCGATGGTGACGGCCGAGATCCTCACAGGCAGCATGATGCCGCTGATGGCCACCGGGCTCAATACCAGCGAGGGCATGATTGGCCAGGCGGTAACGGCTTCCGCGCTGGTCGCGATTATCACCAGCCTTTCCATCGGCACCATTGCCGGTGCGCGCGATCGTCGCAAAATCCTGATCACTCTCACCGGGTTCCTTGTTGTTTCCAACCTTGGCGTCGCCCTCGCACCAAATGTGTGGGTGATGCTCGCGGCTCGTCTCATCCTTGGTGCTGCCATCGGCATTATCTGGGGACTTCTTCCTTCCGTTGTCTTGCGGCTGGCATCGCGAGAACGGTTTGCCCACACATTCGCCCGGGTTGTTCTGGGAGTCTCCGGGGCGGGGGTTATCGTTGCGCCATTGTCAGCGTGGATTGGTGCTGTCGTCAGTTGGCGAGTGGTCTATCTCGGTGCGGCGGTAATTGCCCTCGTTGCGCTGGCGCTCCTCGTCGTCTCCTTCCCGGCGCTCCCGACAACCCCCGGGGTGATGGATCGCAACCTGCGCGGCACCTTACGCCTGCCAGGCCTGGTCACGGGCATGGCGGGCATTATGCTGATGTTCGGCGGGGCCCAGGCGTTTCTTGGATACCAGGTGCCGTTCCTGGAAGGTGTCACCGGGCTCGGCACAATGGGCGTCTCGATCACACTCCTCCTTACGGGTATCACCGGCGTTATCGGCACGCTCATCGCATCACGGTTAATCGGTATCAGCCTCTATGGCGTGCTGGTGGCTACAACGGGATTGATGGCGATTCTCCTCGGCCTGCTGGTGTACGCCGGTCATGCCGCAATCCCGGCAATCGCACTCATGATGCTGTGGGTGGGTGGCCGCGCAGTTGTCGGCGTGGGGGCAAACGCCTGGATCGCTCACACCTTCCACGAAAATCTCGAAGGTGCCGGCGGCATCCTGGTGGCCGTGATCCAGGGATCCATGATGATCGGCGCCATCCTGGGAGGCGTGCTGATCGACAACGCTGGACCGCG
>DJVD01000302.1:13574-15953 GCA_002440805.1 Chloroflexi bacterium UBA6265 | reverse complement strand
GCGCTGCTGGGGCGAACGCTCCGTGGCCGGTCCATACTGACAATCGTAGATGGGGAGGTACAACACCGTGCCGAATAAGCAGTATCAACCCACATGGGATGCCGTTTTGGCATTGGCCGATGGCACTATTTTCCGCGGTAAGGGCTTCGGTGCTGCCACCGAGGCCGCAGGCGAAGTGGTGTTCACCACCTCGATGACCGGCTATCAGGAAGTGTGTACCGATCCGAGTTTTCGCGGCCAAATCGTTTGCATGACCTATCCCCTCATTGGCAACTATGGTGTGAATGCCGAAGATAACCAAAGTCGCCAGCCCTGGATCTCTGGCCTGGTGGTGCGGGAACACGCCACCCAACCAAGTAACTGGCGCAGCATCAGCACGATAGACACCTACTTGAAAGACGCAGGGGTGCCCGGTATTTCCGACATCGATACCCGCGCCCTTACGCGCCATATCCGCGCAGTAGGTGACCTCCGCGCTGTGATCATCCATAACGCGACCGAGCTGACTGACGATGACATCATTGCCCGTGCCAAGGCCGCACCGCTGCCTGGTGATCGCAACGTGGTGACCGAAGTTCAGATGACCGAGGAATCCACGTGGGGCGACAACAACACTGGCCCGTCGGTGGTCGTGCTGGATTGCGGCGTCAAACAAAACATCATTGATTCGCTCACCAGCCGGGGAGCACGGGTGCGGGTACTGCCCTATGGCACACCCTATAGCCGCATCAGCGAGCTTGATCCCGATGGCGTCATCGTCTCGCCTGGACCTGGCGATCCCGCCAACCTGGATGACGGCCTTGATGTTGTGCGCAACCTCATTGCCGACCGCCGGCCGTATTTCGGTATTTGCCTGGGACACCAGTTGCTGGCCCGCGCTATTGGCGCCCAAACAGACAAGCTGAAGTTCGGCCATCGCGGTGGCAACCAGCCGGTGATCGATCATCGCAACGGCCGCGTCACCATGACCGCCCAAAACCACAGCTTCCAGGTATCGGCCGATTCGATCCCCGAGCAAGATGGCTGGCAGGTAGCGCTGCGTAACCTCAACGATGGTTCAATCGAAGGCCTTACGCATACCGATATTCCGGTGCTGAGTGTGCAGTTCCATCCGGAAGCGGCCCCGGGCCCGGCCGATAACGGCGTGCTATTTGATGAATTCGTCGCCTTGATCTCAAAGAAGTCGTCCCAGGGAGTAACCGCCGGTGCATAACCACAGTTCAACCACCCGGAAACCGGAAAGCGTGCTCGTTATCGGCTCTGGCCCGATCGTGATTGGCCAGGCGGCCGAATTCGACTACGCCGGTACGCAAGCCTGCCAAAGCCTGCGCGAGGAAGGCATCCGTACCATCCTCGTGAATTCCAATCCCGCCACGATCATGACGGACGAGAATATTGCCGACGCCGTGTACATCGAGCCATTGACACCCGATGTGATCCGCCGGGTGATCCAGCGGGAGCGCCCGGAAGGCATGTTGGCAACCATCGGTGGCCAAACCGGGCTCAATCTCGCCGTAAAGGTGAGCGAACTCGGCATTCTCGATCATTACGGAGTCCGCCTGCTCGGCACACCGCTGGAAGCGATTCAGATGGCCGAGGATCGTGAATTGTTCAAGGATTTGCTCGGTCGCATCGGTGAACCGGCGATTCAGGGCCAGATCATTCACAGCATTGAGGAAGCCCGCGCCTTCGTCGAAGAGGTTCCCCTGCCACTTGTTATCCGCCCTGCCTACACGCTTGGCGGCACCGGCGGCGGTGTGGCCCACACGATGGCGGAGCTCGATCGCATCGTAACCTCTGGTCTTCGTGCCAGCCCCATCAACCAGGTGCTGCTCGAGCGTAGCCTGCTGGGCTGGAAGGAAATCGAATACGAAGTGATGCGCGATGGTGCCGACACCTGCATCACCATCTGCAATATGGAAAACATCGATCCGATGGGCGTCCACACCGGCGATAGTATCGTGGTGGCCCCCAGCCAGACGCTCTCGGATCGCGAATACCAGATGCTGCGCACCTCGGCGCTGAACATCATCCGCGCGCTTGGGATTGAGGGTGGGTGCAATGTGCAGTACGCACTCAATCCCGATTCGTTTGAATACGGCGTGATCGAAGTGAACCCGCGTGTGAGTCGCAGTTCGGCGCTGGCATCGAAGGCAACCGGCTATCCGATTGCCCGTATCTCCGCGAAAATTGCCATCGGCAAGCGCCTGAGTGAGCTCTCCAACGTGGTCACCGGTAAAACCACGGCCGCCTTCGAGCCTGCGCTCGATTATGTGGTCACCAAGATCCCGCGCTGGCCATTCGACAAGTTCCCGAAGGCCGATCGATCAATCTCCACCCAGATGAAGGCGACCGGCGAGGTGATGGCGATCGACCGAT
>DJVD01000302.1:12841-13515 GCA_002440805.1 Chloroflexi bacterium UBA6265 | reverse complement strand
TGGGCGGTGATGGCGGCGCTGCGTCGCGGTGTCACCGTGCAGGAGATCCATGATCTCAGCGCGATCGATGAATGGTTCCTCGACAAATTCGAGAACATCGTCGAGATGGAACGGACACTGGCCGCTGGCGAGTTCAATGACGACACGTTGTGGAACGCCAAGCAGATGGGATTCAGCGATCGCCAGATCGGCGTGCTCTCCCACACCATGCCGGACGCCGTGAAGCAGCGTCGTCGTGACCTCGGGATGGCACCGGTGTACAAGATGGTGGATACGTGCGCCGGCGAGTTCGAAGCGTTGACGCCGTACTTCTACAGCACATACGAACAAGAGGATGAGGCCACGCCGATCGAGGGCGCGCGCGCCGTGGTTGTCGGCTCTGGTCCGATTCGCATCGGTCAGGGGATCGAGTTCGATTACTGCTCGGTGCAGGCCGCCCGCGCATTGCAGGAAGCCGGTCTAAAGTCGATCATGGTCAACTCCAATCCGGAAACGGTTTCCACCGATTTCGACGCCTCGGATCGCCTTTACTTCGAGCCGCTGGATGCAGAATCGGTCGAGGAGATCATGCGCCACGAAGCTGGTGGCGATCCCGATAATTATCCACCCATGATCGTCCAGTTCGGTGGTCAAACAGCCATCAACCTTGCCGCACCGTTGAGCAAGGCCGGGGC
>DJVD01000302.1:12206-12763 GCA_002440805.1 Chloroflexi bacterium UBA6265 | reverse complement strand
GTCCGTCCGAGCTACGTGCTCGGAGGCCGCGCCATGGAAGTAGTGTATGGCCCCGATGATCTCCAGCAGTACATTCGCCGCCACGCCCACATGACCGCCGAGCATCCGATCCTGATCGACAAGTACCTGATGGGCAAAGAGGTCGAGGTCGATGCCATTTGTGATGGCGAGCGGGTGCTTATTCCCGGCATCATGGAGCATATCGAGCGTGCCGGCGTGCACAGTGGCGATAGCTTCGCCGTCTATCCGGGTATTAATCTCTTCCCGGCTGAAGTCGAAACGATTGTCGATTACACCACCCGCATCGCCATTGGTATCAATGCTCGCGGGCTTATCAACATCCAGTACGTGATTCACGCCGGTCACCTGTATGTGCTGGAAGTGAACCCGCGATCCAGCCGCACGGTGCCGTTCCTCAGCAAGGCCACCGGGGTGCCGATGGTGAAACTGGCGACGAATATCATGCTCGGCAAGAGCCTGCGGGAGCAGGGCTACGAGGGCGGACTCTGGCCGCGACAGCCGCTCACCGCGGTGAAGGCGCCGGTGTTCAGCATGGC
>DJVD01000302.1:2890-12173 GCA_002440805.1 Chloroflexi bacterium UBA6265 | reverse complement strand
CTGCCAAAGTCCGGTTCAATCCTGATTTCGCTGGCGGACGAAGACAAGAGCGATGCGCTGGAAATGATCACGGCGCTGGCGCGGATGGGCTACAAACTGTTCGCCACCGAGGGCACCGCGGCCATGATCGAGCGGGCCGGGATGCCGGTTCAGCTCACCACCAAGCGAATCGGGCGGGGTAGCCCGGATATGCTGGATGTCATCCTGAACGGCACGGTCGATGGCATTATTAATACGCCAGGCCAGGCCAACAAGGATATCCTGGATGGCCTCACCATCCGCCGCGCGGCGGTGGAACGCGGTATACCCTGTATCACGTCGTTGGATACCGCCCGCACCGTTGTTGAAGCAATGGAGAAAGCGGCTGCGATGTACAGCGTCGAACCGATTCAGCACTACCGCCAGGAGACCTTCGGGTACTAGGAGGGGAACCATGGCCGCCATATTGCAACGCGCTGCTGCTCCGGTGCGGGAGTGGGTGGGCACCGTCACAGATAATCGCCCAATCATGGGTGATTCGTGGCTGGTAACGTTCACCGCGCCCGATGGATTTGTCGGCCATATTAAGCCCGGCCATTTCGTGAATGTATTGCCACGTGGACCGCTCAGCTTCGATCCAATCTTGCGGCGACCATATTCGGTCTACGGTGTTGATGCCGAGCGGAATACGATGACGCTGCTAATTCGCCCGTATGGTCGCGGTGGCCAGTGGATTGTGGAACAACAACCCGGCGCGCAGATGAACATCCTCGGTATTTTGGGCAACCATTATGAAATCGCCCCACGCAGCACGCACCTGCTGATGGTTGCCGGTGGAGTAGGGGCGGCGCCACTGCGAATGTTGAGCCAGCAAGCGACCGCAGCAGGGAAGAACGTGACCTACCTGCTTGGTGCCCGCACCGCGGATCAGTTGCTCGAAGCCAGCGAACTTCCGAACGCGGTGGAGTATGTCATCGCGACCGAAGACGGTACCGCCGGCCACCAGGGATTTGTTACCGATATGGTGGCTCCGTACCTGCAGTGGGCAGATCAGGTATTCACCTGTGGCCCCACACCCATGATGGCGGCGCTTCGCAATGTGGTGATGCACAATCGCTTCGGCAAGGGACCCCAGGTGCAGATTAGCGTCGAACGCACCATGGCGTGCGGGGTTGGCGCCTGCCTCGGCTGTGTGGTTGAGACACGCAAGGGTATGAAAGCCAGTTGCATCGACGGCCCTGTCTTCGATATGGAATCGGTGGTGTGGCAATGATGGAACGCACCATTCCCCGGGCCAGTTTGCAGGTCGATCTTGCACCCAACAATCCGCGCGAGCTGGTGTTGCGCAATCCGGTGATTCCGGCTTCCGGCTGCTTCGGCTATGGCCAGGAATACAGCCATGTAATCGACATCCAACGCCTCGGCGCATTCTGCAGCAAGGGTATTACCTCGCTTCCGCGCAGTGGCAATCCGATGCCGCGCATCACCGAGACGCCCGCCGGGATGCTAAACGCGATTGGCTTGCAGAACCCTGGTATCGACAAATTCATCAAGAAATACCCGCCAATCTGGCAACACTGGGATGTGCCCGCCATCGTCAACTTCTCCGCCGATACGGTGGAGGAGTTCGCGATCATGGCCAGAAAGCTGGACGATGTACCCGGTGTGGCCGCATTGGAAGTGAATATCAGTTGCCCAAACATCCATGCCAATGGATTCTGTTTCGGCTGGGACGCGCGTATGAGTGCCGATGTCACCCGGGCAGTGCGCCAGGCAACCACGCTGCCGGTCATCATCAAACTCAGTCCCGGTGCCATCGATATCGCCGAGATTGCGGCGGCCGTAGAGGCGGAAGGGGCCGATGCGGTGAGTCTGATCAACACACTGGTTGGCATGAGTATCGATCCGATTACACGCACCAGCCGCATCGCGAATATGACCGGCGGACTTAGTGGCCCAGCCGTGAAGCCGGTGGCGGTGCGCATGGTGTACCAGGTGGCTCAAGCAGTGCGAATTCCGATTATCGGCATCGGGGGCATTTTTGGATTGAGCGATGCNNTGGCATCGGGGGCATTTTTGGCCTGAGCGATGCGCTCGAATTCTTTATGGCCGGTGCCACTGCCGTGCAAATGGGTACCGCCTGTTTCAGCCACCCGTCGGCGCCGATCCAGCTGATCGACGACCTGCAGTCATGGCTCGATGCCAATGGCTGCACATCCATTTCCGATATCGTTGGCGTGGCCAATCCTCGTTTTGCCGCGAACCAGGGAGCATAAATCGTGACCGATCTTCTTACCCAACTTGCCCACATCGATGCCATTCGCACCGGGCATTTCCTCTACGCCAGCGGCAAACACGGCGATACGTATGTAGAGAAGTTCAACTTGCTGCGTGATCCCGCCGCGACCAGCAAGGCATGTGAATTCTTTGCCGAGCAGTTCCGCGACAAGGACATCGATGTTGTGGTGGGCCCAACGACGGGCGGGATTCTGCTGGCGTTCGAAACCGCGCGGCAGATGGGTGTGGCTTCGGCTTACGCCGAACGCGCGTCGGATGGCGGCTCTGGCAGGGAGATTCGTCGCGGCACCACGTTCGCGCCGGGCTCACGCGTCGTGGTGGTGGACGATATCCTCACCACTGGCGGCTCAGTGCGGGAAACACTGGCGGCATTGGAATCGCACCCGGTTGAAGTTGTGGCGGTTGGGGTGTTGGTCGATCGTAGCAATGGCGCGACCACGTTTGGTGATATCCCGCTGGTGGCGATTGCCTCGCGGAAGTTCGATGCGTGGGACGCCGAGAACTGCCCGCTATGCGCACAGGGAGTGCCGCTGGAAAAGCCGGGCACAACAACAACGCCGGGCAGTTAGCCCGGCGTTGTTCATTTTCTAAATCGCGTCTGCTTCCCTGCGGATGCGCAGTTGTTCCTTGAGTTCGTGCAGTTCTTCCAGGCGACGGTCGATTTGATCGAGCGCATCGTCCGATTTGCTTTCGAGATATTCATCTCGCAGCTCGATCAACATTTGGGAGATCCGGGCAATTGTTCGCACAATCTGCACCGGGTCATCGTTAATCGAACCCATGCTTAGCCCAGCCATAGTGTGTCCCCAACCCGCGTGCGCCCAGTTAGCCGTCACATGTAAAGTGTGTACGGTCGTGTGTGGTGACTATAGCATATGCAGGGACAGTGTCGTCACTTATTGAGCCAGAACTGCCGGAATCGTTCCTGCCATTAACTGCGTCAAGGCATCCTCGTCCAGCAGGGGAACGCCGAGTGATGTGGCCTTTGTGGCCTTACTGCCGGCGTCGGCGCCGGCGATAACGGCGCTGGTCTTTTTGGAGACACTTCCGGCCATGGTGGCGCCCAGTTCCCGCAGCGCTGTCTCGGCTTCGGGGCGGGTGTATCGATCCAGCTTGCCGGTCAGCACAAGTGTCAGGCCCGCAAGAGGTTGCGGTTTGTCGCTTACCTCGCGCTCCTCTGCCACATTGAGCCCGAACTCCGTCAGGCGCCGCACGAGGGCGCGGTTGTGCTCCTCCTGGCCAAAGTCATGGACGCTGGCAGCGAGTACCTCGCCAATACCGGGAATGGCGGCGATCTCCTCGACGCTGGCCCGCATCATCGCATCCAGGCTGCCAAAGGTTGCCGCGAGCACCTGGGCGTTGCGCTCACCGATGTGGCGAATACCCAGGCCGTTGATCAATCGCCACAGTGGTTGCTGTTTACTCTTTTCGATATTTTCGATCAGCCTGGTTGCGCTTTTGTCGCCCAATCCCTCCAGGCTCGAAATCTGGTTGTGCGTAAGTTCATAAATATCACCGATATCGGCAATCAGGCCCTCTTCAACCAGTCGATCGGCCATTTGATTGCCGAACCCTTCGATATCCATCGCAACGCGGCTGACGTAATGGGTAATGCGTTCCTTCAGCTGCGCCGGGCAGGCCGCGTTGGTGCAATAGCGCATGGCTTTGTCGGGATCGCGGAATGTCTCCGAATCGCATACCGGGCAACGCTCCGGCATCTGGTACGGCACCTGGGTCCCATCGCGCTTGTCCTCGATCACGCTGACGATCTGGGGGATGACATCACCGGCGCGCTGCACCACTACCGTGTCGCCGATGCGAATGTCCTTGCGGGCAATCTCGTCCTCGTTGTGGAGGGTCGCGCGGGAAACCATCACGCCGCCGATATTCACCGGCTCCAGCACGGCCAGAGGATTGAGCGTGCCGGTACGACCGACATTGATCTGGATATCCAGCAACGTCGTCGTACGCTGAATTGCCGGGAATTTGAATGCTGTGGCCCAGCGCGGATCTCGGGCAACGTATCCGATCTGCTCCTGAAGATTGAGATTATCGACCTTGATAACGACACCATCGATATCGAAATCCAGCGTGTCACGTCGTTCAAGCCAGGTATTGACTTGCTGATAGACCTGGTCGATGCCGTCAAATCGGGCCGCATCGAGGGATGTCGGGAAACCAAGCTCGGCCATCAGTGCCAGGCAATCCATCTGGGTTTCCGGCATTTCACCGTCGGTGAGGTAGCCGATCTGGTACGCGAACATGCGCAACGGCCGCTGAGCGGTCACTCCCGGATCCTTTTGGCGCACCGACCCGGCGGCAGCATTGCGGGGATTCATGAACGCCTTGCCGCCAGCTTCCTCAACCCGGCGATTGAGCGCATTGAAATCGGAACGGCGCATGTAAATCTCGCCGCGGATTTCGATGGTGCCTGGCATCTCGAATGAGGTGGGCTGCCGAAGCCTGGTGGGAATGGTGCGCAAGGCGCGCACGTTGGGGGTGATGTTGTCGCCAACCATGCCATTGCCGCGCGTAGCCGCCACGGTAAGGTCGCCATTTACATACGTGAGCGCCACAGCGAAACCGTCGATTTTCGGTTCGGTTACGAATTGCACGTTATCACCGTCGGCCAACCGTTCGACGCGGGCACTCCACGCTCGTAGTTCTTCTTCGCTGAACACATTACTCAGGCTGAGCATGGCGCGCGGATGATGCACCTCGGGGAAACTGGATGGCGCGAATCCGCCGATCGTTTGGGTTGGTGAGTCAGGCGTCACCAGGTCCGGATTCGCTTCTTCCAGGGCGCGCAGTTCCAGGAACGCCTCATCATATTCAGCATCGGAAACGGTAGGTGCATCTTGCACGTGGTACTCGTAGCTCCACGTATCGAGCTGATGGCGAAGTGCCTGAATGCGCTGCTGAACACTGGAAGTCTCGGTCATATCGTCTCTCCGGAGCCGGGCCTGTACAAGCGGGTCTGTGCCAATGATAAACTAGCACAAACGTTCGCGTGATACGTCGGCATTGACATGGAAGCACAGTCGGAAAATCAGGAACAGCAGGAGCGGTACACAGCGCTGTGTGATCGGGCGGTAGCGTTTGTGGAAGATCATGGCGGCGTGGTGAACGAGGATGTGCTTATTGATCACGTTTTCGGCTCGTCCGGATCGGCAACCATCTGGCGGCCACTCCTGCGCAATGTCCTCGATGGCGACGAGCGGGTGGTCTTCCGCGCCAATGGAGAGTGGTTTATTCCCCTGGCTGATGTGTCTGTCGGTCACGAGTTGTTGCTTGGCGACTTCGTTTCCCTGGATGTGGAAACCACCGGGCTCCAGCCCACACGCCACAAGGTGATCGAGATCGCATTACTGCGATTTCGCAATGGTGTCCTCGCCCAGCGGTACGAACAGTTGCTCAATCCGGGCCGGAGAATTCCGGATTTTATTACCAAGCTAACGACCATTCGCAATGAAGACGTGGCCGAATCGCCGGTATTTGCCGATATTGCCCAGGATGTGCTCGATTTTATCGGCGAGGACATCCTCATTGGCCACAACATTGGGTTCGATATCGGTTTCCTCAATGCCGAACTCGATCGTGTCAGTAAGCCCAGGCTCATCAACGAGCGCATCGACACGATGGGTCTTGCGACCAGGTTGCTGCGCGAAGTGCGGAAACCAAGCCTGGACAAGGTGGCCACTGCTGTTGGCTTGAGCCCACGCGGTGTTCACCGCGCAGGCGGCGATGCCCGCCTGACAGCGGAAGTTGCAATGCGCCTGATGGAAGAAGCGGCCAGGCAGGGGATAGCAAGTGTCGATCGCCTCAAGTCGGTTGCCTACGTGGCGCAACCACGGGTGCGGGATGATGTTGGCCGCGCCCGGGCAGTGCTCGATCGATCCCTGGCCGCTAATTTGCCAAAGAAGCCCGGTGTGTACATCATGCGCGATGAACGCGATGAGATTGTGTATGTCGGCAAAGCCAAGAACCTGCGCAGTCGCGTCAGCAGCTATTACTCGCAGCCAATCGGCATGACGCGCAAGATGGACGGCCTGATCGAAAGCGTTGCGCGCATCGACCATGTGGTGGTGGGATCGGAACTCGATGCCCTTATTCTCGAGAGCCAGCTCATCCGTCGCTACCATCCCCGTTACAACACCGCGCTCAAGAAGAGCGAGCATTATCCCTATATCAAGGTGGAGATCACCAATGCCTGGCCGCGTGTGCGGTTGGTGAAATCGAAGCGCGACGATGGTTCCCGCTACTTTGGCCCGTATACCAGTGCCAGCAGTGCCCGCAAAACCGTCGAGGTGATTAACAGCGCCCTGCCGCTGCGCACCTGCACGCGCAGCTTTGCCAACGCCCGCAGTTACGGCAAGCCCTGTATGGCGCTGGATCTGCACCAGTGCATGGGCCCGTGTACGGGCAAGGTCGATCGTGACGCCTATCAGGTGCATGTCAATGCAGTACTCCGCCTGCTGGATGGCGAAGACGACGCCATGTACCAGCAACTCCACAACCAGCTCGAGGTGGCGGCCGAGAACCTCGATTTTGAGCGGGCCGACCGTATTCGCAAGAACATCCTCAATCTCACCAGCGTGCTCGGCGAACAGAAACGCACGCGGGATTCCGAAGCGCTCCACAACATGATCCTGGTGTTGCCAGCTCCCGAAGATAACCATCGCGATGTGTGGTTGATCATCCACGGGCGATTGTGGGCCCGCTTCAATGTGGATCTCGATGATGAGCCGGAAGTGCTGGCTGAGCGGCTGGAACATTCCCTGCAACGCGCCCGGGTGGTGAAATTGCCGCCCAAGGATCATCACGAAGTGGACGAATCGGGCATCCTGAATCGATTTCTCTTCCGCAACGAAGGCAACGCGGCCCTGATCCCACTCACGCTAAATGAAGCGGGAGAAATCATCGACCACGCGGATTCCCTCGCCGAGCGTGCACTTGCATTGCCCGATGAAGCGATTTCCGCACTGGATGTGAACAAACTACTGCCGACAACCGACGACCAGCTTGCAGACGATGCGACTGAGGCACTCGATTAGTCGGTTCCTTCTGGAAAGCTTTGTGCAGCGGCGGCCATTCTCTATTGACCCGATTCGCCAAACCGTGGCAGTATGAGGGTGTTATTCAAACTGAAACCGTCGCCGAAACGCGTATCCCGCGTGAGAAAGGACCTTAACCATGACCATTGATCGTCGTGAACTAATGAAGCGGGCCGGAGTTGTATCGGCCGGTTTTGCCGCGGGCTCGCAACTCACTATGTCGAATGCCGCCGCCCAGGAAGCCGAGCTTACCGTGTGGGATACGCTCAATTCTCCACCGCGAAGCGATATCGCTGATACCATTGTCGCCACGTTTGGCGAGGAGAACGGCGGTATCACCGCCGAGCATCGTGGCTGGAGCCTTGAGGAGTTGACCGATACCCTGCCACGCTCGGTGGATGGCAAGCAGGGGCCAGATGTGGCCCAGGTAAACAATGGCGAATCCCTGATGGGCCCGATGATTCGTGCCAACCAGTTGGTGAGCCTGGCGGATTATGCCGAAGAGTATGGCTGGAACGATATCTTCCCCGAAGGCTTGCGTGCCCGTAATATGTACAGCGCCGATGGCACGAAATTCGGCGAAGGTGAGCTGTGGGGCGTGAGCGCCGAATCGGAGATCGTTGGCTTCTACTACAACCGAGGCATATTTGCCGAGCACGAACTGCAAGTGCCGACAACCTTCGCCGAGTTCGAGGCGCTGATCGCTGCCTTGCGCGAGCACGGTGTCGAGCCGATTGCCTTTGGCACGCTCGACAAATGGCAGGCCATCCACATTTTTGGTGAGCTTCAGGGCACCTTCACCACGCGTGAGTATCTGGATAACCTCATCTATCGCCGCAACGATGCCACCTTCGAGGATCCATCCATGCTCGATGCAGCGACCAAGCTCGTCGACTGGAAGGCCGCGGGCGCATTCATGGAAGGCTTTGAAGGCGTCAATGGCGACGATGCTGTGCCGCTGTTCACCTCCGGCATGAGTGCGATGTTGATGCAGGGATCGTGGGCCGCAGGAGCAGTTGCCGAAGGACTCGGCGACGACGCAGGCTTCTTCCTGATGCCACCACACGAAGCCGGTGGCACCGTGTTGCACGTCGGCGGCGTAGGTATCCCGTATGCCATCACCACCAATGCGGAAGATCCTGATCTTGCCGCCGCACTCATCAATTCGTTCGTGTCTGACGATGCATTCGCGCAGTTTGTCGAGGCGGGAATCCTGCCGGCCGGCGAGATTGCCGAGGACCTGATCGTGGCCGATACGCTGGCCGGCGATGTCTTCAGCAGTTGGAACAACGCGCTCGCCGCAGATGCTGTTGGCCACTACCTCGATTGGGCAACTCCTGATTTCTATGACGTGATCACCGCCAAGCTGCAGGAACTGCTGGCCGGTGAGATTGATCCGCAAACGTTCGTCGCGGCGTTGCAGGAATCGTACGCCGCGTCCTTCGAGTAGCGGCCGTGCATGTTTCTGTTGCCGGGACAGATACTACATCTGTCCCGGCCCCACCCCGGCGTGGTGCGTTCCGAACGTTGGAACCCTGGCTCTATCTGGCGCCAGGGTTACTCATTTTTACCGCGTTCATGGCCATTCCCACCTTCGGAACCATTGTCCTCAGCCTCACCGAATGGAATGGAATCAGTTGGAACACGGCGGCTTTTATTGGCCTGGAGAATTACCAACGCGCAGTCACCGAGCCGGCTTTCCGCAACGCCTTTTTCAATAACCTGCTGCTGATTCCGTATTTCGTGTTGCTCCCCGCCCTTATTGGACTGGTGCCGGCGGCGCTGGCCCACCAGTTGAAACTGCGCGGCTCCCGCTGGCTGCAGGCAGGGCTATTCCTGCCGTATGTCATGCCCGGCGTGCTGATTGGCGTCGTCTGGGCCTGGATCCTTAGTCCTATTTTTGGTCCCGTCAATCGCGTGCTCAAACAGCTCGGTTGGGAGTCGCCGCCCAC
>DJVD01000302.1:0-2847 GCA_002440805.1 Chloroflexi bacterium UBA6265 | reverse complement strand
GCGGGGTTGCAGAAAATCCCGGCTGAACAGTACGAAGCCGTGCGACTCGACGGCGCCGGGCTGTGGCAGGAGTTCACCACCGTGACGTTTCCAGGGCTACGGGGTGAGATCGCCGTGGTCATGAGCATCAACCTCATTAATGCGCTGCGAGCCTTCGATGTTATCAAGACAACGACCGATGGCGGCCCTGGTGACCAAACCCAGGTGATGGCGCTCTACATGATCAATACCGCGTTCGGTTCCAATCAGGCGGGTTACGGTACGGCTATTGCCGTGCTGCTCTCGATCATCACGTTAGTCGGCTCGATGCTTATTTTGCGCCTGGCAGGTGACCGCGATGAATAAACGCCTGGCCGCATACATCTTGCTTGCCCTCGGCGCTGCACTTGCCGTGTTGCCATTTATCGTCACAATCATCGCCTCGCTCAAAACCGGGCCGGAACTGGTGCAAGGCATCTTTTCCCTGCCCGACGACGCCCAATGGGACAACTATCGCGAGGCATGGGTGCAGGGCCGTTTTGGGCGATTTTTCGCCAATAGCATCATCGTCGCTCTCGGGGTGGTTATTCCATCCATTTTCCTTTCCACGCTCACCGGGTACGCGTTCGCCCGCTTCCAGTTTCGCGGTTCCAGTCTTGCCTTCGGCTATCTCCTGCTTGGGCTGGTGATTCCGCTGCAAGCGATGGTTGTACCGCTCTACTATGTGCTGCGGGAACTCAACATGCTCGATTCGCTGATCGGCCTGATCTTGCCGCAAATCGCGATGAGCATGAGCTTCGGCACGCTGTTGATGCGTCAAGGCTTCCGTACCATTCCGGGCGAGATCATGGAAGCATCGATTGTCGATGGCGCCAACAGTTGGCAAAGCCTGTGGCAGGTGATGTTCCCGCTCAGCCGGCCCATGATCGGCACGTTGGGCCTGATGTTCTTTATCTGGACCTGGAATGAATTCATGCTGCCACTGGTGGTGAATATCGATCCTCGCTATCACACCTTGCCCGTGGGTCTGATGTATTTCCAGGATCGGTGGACAGCCAACATCCCGCTGATTGCCGCAGCATCCACCATCATTTTCCTGCCGCTCGTGGTCATATTCTTGCTCTTCCAACGGCAACTGATCTCCGGCATCACCCAGGGTGCCGTGAAAGGGTAGGCGTATACTTCCCACCTGAAAGAGTGGAGGAGTTGTACATGTCAAACGTGGAAGCGTTGCAGGATATTCGCGAGGAAGTAGCGGTTTGCACACGATGCGAACTGTATCGTGGCGCCGAGAATGCCGTGCCGGGCGAGGGCAATCCGGAAGCACGCATCCTGCTGATCGGCGAGGCGCCAGGTTTCCATGAAGATACCAGTGGCAAGCCGTTCGTCGGCAACTCGGGCAAGTTCCTTACTGAACTGCTGGCCAGGGCCGGCCTCACCCGCGAGGATGTGTTCATTACCAATGTGGTGAAACACCGTCCGCCCGGCAACCGCGACCCGCTGCCGGACGAGATCATGGCCTGTGCCCATTTTCTCGATCGCCAGATTTCCATCATTGATCCCGATGTGATTGTCACCCTCGGCCGGTTTTCGCTGGCCCGGTATTTCCCTGGCGAACGCATCAGCAAAATCCATGGCCAACCCAGGGAAATAGACGGCCGCTTTGTGGTGCCGATGTATCATCCGGCCGCTGCCCTTCACAATGGTTCGCTGCGGCCGGAGATCGAGGCCGATTTCGCCAAATTACCCAGGCTGTTGGCGGAGTTCGACAAGGCTCGTGAAGCCAACGAAACCAAACGCCGCAAATCGACCCAGCAATCGCTTTTCTAGCACACAGGAGATAGATTCGATGTCCGATGTCCAGGTGATTTTCCTCGGCGGTATTGGTGAAATCGGCAAGAACCTGATGCTGTTCGAAACAGTGAACGACATCATCGTGGTCGATTTCGGCCTCGGTTTTCCAGAAATCGACCAACCGGGTATCGATCTCCTCTTGCCTGATGTCAGCTATCTCAAGGGCAAGCGTGAAAAGGTGCGCGGCATCTTCATCACCCACGGACACGAGGACCACATCGGCGCGGTGCCNNCCCACGGACACGAGGACCACATCGGTGCGTTGAGCTGGCTGTGGGAAGATGTCCCGGCGCCGATCTATGCCACCAAACTCACTGCTGGTTTGATCCTGAGCAAGTTGCAGGAGAAGAAGCTGGCTGATCGGGTGGAGATGCACATCTTCAATCCTGAGGACCACCCGAAACTCGAGGCCGGCGATTTCACGCTGGAGCCGTTCCGCGTCACGCACTCCATCCCGGATTCGTGTGGCTTCGCCATCACAACCCCGCAGGGGGTGATTATTGTCACAGGCGATTTCAAGCTTGATCCCACGCCCGATGACGGCAAGGTAACCGATAAGGAGACCCTGCGCAGGTACGGCGATGCCGGTGTGAAGTTGCTGATCTCCGATACCACCAATGCGGAGCGTGAGGGCCATACGCTCAGTGAAGTGGATGTCGAAGCCACGCTGACCGAACTTTTCGATAATGCCCCGGGACGGATTATTCTGGCAACATTTGCATCCTCGATTTCCCGCTTCCAGCAGGTGATCGACCAGGCGGCCCGCACCGGCAAACGGGTTGTGCCAATGGGACGTAGCCTGGAGACCAATGTCCGGGTGGCGAAGGAACTGAAGTATCTCAGCGATCCCAAAGAGGTGTTGCTGCCGGCAAAGCGTTCCGATGGAGTGCCTGATAACCGGCTGGTGTACCTGGTCACAGGCAGCCAGGGTGAGCCGATGGCCGTGCTGGCCCGTATCGCCAGCGACGATCACCCCCGGTTGTCGGCGAAAGAAGGCGATACGTATCTGATCTC